>JBIKIK010000065.1:0-7741 GCA_044361655.1 Luteolibacter sp.
CTTCAACCGAACCATGAAATCACCAAGCATTCTCACCTTCGCGGCGACAGCTGCGCTCATCACCAGCGCCTCGGCGTCCGTCACCATCGACTGGGTCACCGTCGGCAACGCTGGCAATTCCGCAGACACCACCGGCTACGGCGCTGTCGGCTATTCCTACCAGATCGGCAAGTATGAGGTGACCAACGCCCAGTATGGCGCGTTCCTCAATGCAACGGCCGCAACGGACACCTACGCACTCTACAACGCTAGCATGTCGAGCTACGGTATCACTCAAAGCGGCAGTTCCGGCAGCTACACCTACAGCGTGACTGGTGCGTTGGCCAACCGGCCGGTGGTCTATGTTTCATGGTTCGACGCGGCCCGTTTTGCGAACTGGATGATGAATGGCCAAGGTAGCGGTAGCACCGAAACGGGAGCCTACACGCTCAATGGCGCAACCAGTGGGATCATTACCGCTAATGCCGGTGCGCAAGTCTACATTCCCACGGAAGACGAGTGGTACAAAGCCGCCTACTACAACGGCTCGACCTCGACCTACTCACTCTACCCGAATGGCCAGAACTCGATCACCACTGCGGATGCCAACTATAACTACTCTGTTGGTTTCAGCAAGAATGTTGGCACTTACGGCGGTGATGCAAGTTCTTACGGCACATTTGACCAAGGAGGCAACGTCTGGGAATGGAATGATGCGGAGTCCGGCTCCTCGCGCGGGCTTCGCGGGGGCTCCTTGTCCAGCACCGACAGCGTCCTGGCCTCCTCGGGCCGCACCAGTGGCGACCCGTCGAATTCGGGCAGCGCCCTCGGGTTCCGTCTCGCCAGTGATGTCAATTTCGTTCCTGAACCAAGTTCGTTGGTCCTGACGATATTGGCCAGCGGAGTGATGCTGATCCGCCGGAAACGCTGATTGTTCGCTTTGATCCTTTGAAACACAGAGGCGGGCTTTTGGGCCCGCCTTTGTTTTTTGGGTCTATCGGTCAGAGGTAAATGAAGAGTGGCTTCGCGGTAAAACCTCTTCTCTCCCTCAATGCCCGCTGAGGTAGCGCTCCGCTTCGAGTGCGGCGGCGCAGCCTTGTCCAGCGGCGGTGATGGCTTGGCGGTAGTAGTGATCGGCGACATCGCCGGCGGCGAAGAGTCCTGGAGTCTTGGTGGATGTTCTGCCAGGAGTTTGGATGATGTAACCGTTTTCGTCCTTGTCGACCAGATCGCCGAGAAACGCGCTGTTGGGAACATGGCCAATGGCGACGAACACACAGGCGACGGGGAGTTCTGATTTTTCACCGCTGACGAGGTTTTGCAAAGTCACCGCGCGCATTTCGCCTTTTTCGTCGGTGAGGTATTCGCTGACGGTTGAGTTCCAGACCGGCTCGATCTTCGGGTTGGCGAGAACGCGATCAGCCATGATTTTTGATGCGCGCAATTCGTCGCGGCGATGGATGAGATAAACCTTGCTGGCGAAGCGCGTGAGGAAGTCGGCTTCCTCGCAGGCGCTGTCGCCGCCACCGATCACGCAGACCGGCACATCGCGGTAGAAGGCGCCGTCGCAGGTGGCGCAGGAGGTGAGGCCGTGGCCGATGAGTTTCTGTTCGCCGGGCAGGCCAAGGTGGCGTGGTGCGGCACCGGTGGCGACGATGAGGGTTTTGGCTTCGAAGGATTCCGCACCGGCTTTGAGCAGGAACGAACCATCGCTGCGGCGCTCGACTGACTCGACGCTGGCATAGGCGATGCGGGCGCCGAATTTTTCCGCTTGGGCCTGCATTTTCATCATCAGCTCGGGGCCCATGATGCCATCAGGATGGCCAGGAAAATTTTCCACCTCGGTGGTGGTCGTCAGTTGTCCGCCCGGTTGGGTGCCGGAAAGGAGGAGGGGGCTGAGGTTGGCGCGTGCGGTGTAAATCGCTGCGGTGTAGCCGGCGCAACCGGTGCCGATGATGATGACATTTTCCATGGATGTGAGAAATTGAAGTGCGCGGGAGTATCGGACGATCCGAGCTGTCGAGTCAACCGCCCGGTCAAATGATTGGCTGATGATTTTCATTTTCCGCACTGTCGAGGGTCGTCTCATTGCGAGTAGTGCTTGCACACGGGCGCGGTCGGGCGAAACTGCCGGCGTTTATGAATCCCGATTCCATTCGAGAAATTTTGCGGCAGGTGCGATATCCCGGGTTTTCCCGCGATATCGTGTCATTTGGGTTGGTCAAGGATGTGCGTGTGGAGGATGGCGTGACGCTGGTGAAGATCGAGGTTTCTACTCGCGACCCGAAGGTGCCGGAGCAAATTTTCAAGGACTGCCATGCCGCGTTGGACGCAGTGCCCGGAGTCGGCAGCGTGAAGGTAGACATTGATGTCAAGGATGCGCCCGCCGCGGCCGGTGGCTCGGGTGTGGGCAAGTCGTCGATTCCCGGAGTGAAGCGCGTGATCGCGGTGGCATCGGGCAAAGGTGGTGTGGGCAAATCAACCGTGGCGGCAAACCTCGCGGTGGCTTTGGCGGCGACCGGTGCGCGCGTCGGGCTTTGCGATTGCGATCTTTATGGCCCATCGGTAGCGCAGATGTTTGGGGTCAATGATCGGCCATTGGCCAATGAATGTGATGAGATCATTCCGCTCGAAGCGCATGGCATTCAGCTCATGTCGATGGGTTTCCTGCTCGATGACCGCTCGCCGGTGATTGTGAGGGGGCCGATGGCAACGCGTTACACCCAGCAGTTTTTACGTCAGGTCGCGTGGGATGATTTGGATTACCTCGTGCTCGATATGCCGCCGGGCACGGGTGACATCCAATTGACGATTGTTCAGACCGTGACGGTGGACGGTGCGTTGATTGTGACGACGCCGCAGGAGGTTGCCTTAATCGATGCGCGCAAGGCCGTTTCGATGTTCGCGAAGGTGAATGTGCCGATACTGGGTTTGGTTGAGAACATGGCTTGGTTTGAGTGCGATGCCGGCAAGCGTTACTATCTTTTTGGCGAAGGCGGAGGTGTGCGTGAGGCCGAGGCCATGAATGTGCCCTTGCTTGGGCGGATTCCGATCGATGTGGTGACGCGTGAGCGAGCCGATTCGGGAGCACCGGTTGCTCTGATGGAGCCTTCCGCGAATGCGGTTTCGGCCGCCTTCCATCAACTTGCGGCTGGCATTTGCAAGAGAGTTTGAAATGATGATGTAGTTTCCCTGAGTGGAAACCATGTCATCATTTCATCATGCAAAATGTCTCGAAAAATTCCGGTTCGGGTGAAATGCCGGATCACCAGTTGACCGACCACAGCGGGATTCTGAGGGTTGAGAAGGACACCTCGGGCAATGGACTGCACATTGATTACGATCCTCGCTTGTTGAGCGAGGGAGAGCTTCGCCGAATTGTCGACGAGCACCGCGAGCAACTTGCTTCGGCGATCCGCAGGAGCACCTTTCGCATCGAGAGCGATGCGAGCGAGGCTGTCGCGCAGAAGCTTGAGAAGAGAGTAACAGACATTCCCGGGGTGAGGCGTGCGACGGCGACTTTCATTGGCAAGGTGTTGTCGGTCACTTTTGACACACAGATCAAGTCCGAGGAAGCGATCATCGCCGACCTCAAACATGCGGGTGCCGACATCCAGCCATTGCAGGCGAGTTTGATGGAGAAGCGTTCGCTGTGGGAAAAGGTTCGAAGTGGTGATTTGAACGAGGAAATTTCCTGCGCATTGGGTTTTGTGTTTTTGATCGCCGCATGGGTGCTCGGCAGATGGGTGAGCGAGCCTTTGTCGTATGGACTGTATGTGGCGGCCTATGTATTTGCGGGTCAGCAAGGCGTGAGGTCGGCGATCGCGTCGCTGCGCGAGTGGGTGCTTGATGTCGATGTGCTGATGGTGCTTGCGGCATTGGGCGCGGCCTTGATTGGTGCGCCCTTCGAGGGGGCCTTGCTGTTGTTTTTGTTCAGCTTTTCCAATGTCCTGCAGCGCCATGCAATGGACCGTACGCGGCGGGCGATTGAGGCCTTGCTTACGCTGCGTCCGACCGAGGCGATGGTCAAACGCGACGGGGCAGTGGTGCGGGTGCCGGTTGAGCAGGTCGAGGTGGATGAAATTGTGGTGGTGAAACCTGGTGAGCAGATTTCGGTGGATGGTGTGCTGAGCGAGGGCTCCACGCATGTCAACGAATCCTCGCTGACCGGTGAGTCGATGCCGGTTTCAAAGACCGTTGGCAGCTTGCTGTTTGCGGGGACGCTCAATCAAAGTGGTGGCATTGAATTGCGGGTGACCAAGCGACCGGAGGACTCTGCGCTTGCGCGAATGGTCAAGCTCGTGGCGGAAGCACAGGCGGAAAAGTCCGGCACACAAAGGTTTCTTGAGCGCGCGGAACAGTATTATGCGATGGGCGTGATCGCATTCACGATCGCTGTTTTCCTCATTCCGTTTTTGGCGATGGGAGAAAATTTTTCCACTGCGTTTTACCGTGCGATGACACTGATGGTGGTGGCCTCGCCGTGTGCCTTGGTCATCAGCACGCCGGCGACTGTGTTATCGGCGATTGGTGGTGCGGCGAGGAGGGGTATTTTGATCAAGGGCGGATCGCATCTTGAGCGTGCAGCCTTGATCGACATTGTCGCGGTCGACAAGACCGGAACACTGACCGTGGGCAAGCCGTCGCTGACGGAGATCGTCACGGGCGATGGAGTGCATGCTTTGGGTGCGAGTCTACCGGTGGATGTTGCAGGCTTGCTGCGTTTGGCAGCGGCGCTTGAGGCCAAATCCGAGCACCCATTGGCGCATGCCATTGTGAAGGGTGCGCTGGATTGTGGCATTGCATCGCCCGAGGTGTCCGATTTCCAAGCCACCCCCGGCAAAGGCGCGGAAGGAAATGTCGATGGCCTGCGAGTGATCGTCGGCAGTGAGCGTTTGTTTCGAGAGTTGGAGGTGAGTGGATTTGAAGCGATTGAAAATCGCTCGCGGCCATTGCAGCAGATGGGAAAGACCTGCGTGTGGATGGGGCTACGCGAGGGCGACTGCGTGGTTGCGAAGGCGGTGATGGTCATGGCCGATACCATTCGGGCCGAGGCGCGGACATTGACGGATGATTTGCACAAACTTGGTGTGCGTCGCGTGGTGATGCTGACGGGTGATCAGCAACCTGTTGCCGAGGCGATTGCGCGCGAGGCTCATGTGGATGAGCTGCATGCGGGGCTATTGCCGGAGGATAAGCTCAAGCTCATACGGCAGCTGCGTCAGGAAGGTCGGGTGATGATGATCGGCGATGGGGTCAATGATGCTCCGGCCTTGGCGATGGCGGACATTGGCGTGGCGATGGGTGCGGCCGGTACCGATGTGGCGATGGAAACGGCGGACATCGTGCTGATGGGTGACCGTTTGGAAAACATTCCGCTGCTGTTGAATCACGCGCGCCGTGCCAAGCGGGTCCTATTGCAGAACTTGTGTTTTTCCGGTGGCGTGATTGTGCTGCTCATTCTCGCCGCGCTTGGCTGGGGCTTGCCTTTGCCGATTGGTGTGGTGGGGCATGAAGGCAGCACCGTGCTGGTGTGCCTCAATGGCTTGCGCTTGCTGATGATTTCCCGCTCGGAGATTTGAGTGGAAATTTTTTTGATCAGCGATCCATCAGCGCGAACTTCAATTCCGCTTCCGAGACCACCTCGTTGTTGACGAGGCAGCGGCAGCGGGTTTGGCCGATCGAGCCGCGGATCTTGATGATTTCGGTTTCGATCAGCAGCGTGTCGCCTGGGAGCACCGGGCGACGCCACTTCACATTGTCGGCGCTCATGAAATAGCCGATTTTGCCGACATTTTCAGGTTTGCGGAGCATCAGTACCGAGGAGACCTGTGCCATCGCTTCGAGTTGGAGCACGCCGGGCATGATCGGGTGACCGGGGAAGTGGCCGGGGAAGTACGGCTCGTTCATCGTCACATTTTTCAAGCCGGTGCACTTGTTCTCGCCGAGGCAATCGACAATGCGGTCGACCATGAGGAAGGGATAGCGGTGGGGAAGAATTTTGAGCACTTCGTGGATGTCGAGCACGCTTTCGCCATCGGGGATGCTGACGGCAGCGGGCACCATCGAGCGCATGCGCTGGTACTCGGCCTTGAGCGTGGCGGCCATTTTGGTGTTCGGGCCGTGGCCGGGTTTCACTGCAATCACATGGCCGTGGATGCGAACGCCGGAGAGCATCAGGTCGCCGATGATGTCGAGGGCCTTGTGGCGCGCGAACTCGTTGTTGAAGCGCATGGGCTCCTTCGACATGATTTCATCGCCGCGGATGACCACCGCGCTTTCGAGCGAGCCGCCCTTGATGAGGCCTTTTTCCAAGAGCGGTTTGACATCTTCGTAGTATACAAAGGTGCGCGCTGGGGCGATTTCCTGCTCGTATTTTTCCGGAGTGATTTCGCTAGAGAAATATTGGGTGAAGCGTCCGTCGGGCCCGACATTCGTGACGGAAATTTTGAAGGTCTTGCAGGGGACGATCGTGATCAGCGTGCCATCAGCGGTTTCCTGATGAATTGTTTCGCGGATTTCCCAAACGCGGCGCGGCGATGGTTGAGCGACGATGCCTGCCTTGCGAATCATTTCGACGAATGGTCGTGATGATCCGTCGCCGATCGGCGGTTCGTTTGCGTCCATTTCGATGAGCGCGTTGTCGACGCCCATGCCGGTGAGGGCGGAGATCACATGTTCGACCGTGTGGACCTTCACCGAGCCTTCCGCGAGCGTGGTCGCGCGTTCGACCGTTTGGACCTTGTCGACATCTGCATTGATGAAGGGTTGGTCGGGCAGGTCGATGCGGCGAAATTTGAAGCCGTGGCCCTCGGGGGCGGGTTTGAGGGTGAGGGTGACCTTTTGCCCGGTGTGGAGTGAGGTTCCTTCGAGGGTGGCGGGGCCGGCGAGGGTGTGTTGGAAAGCGGCGGACATGCTCCGGGGATTTTGATTTTTCCCGGCGTCGGATCAAGTCGTAATAAGCTGATTCGAGGTTCGCAGGGGCGATGGATCGGTGATTTCCCGCGAATCGTCTTGCAAATCGGGTGGATCCGCATGACCTCTGGGCCTGCCTTGCCGGTGGATTCCATGTGATTTCATCCGATGGCCGGGCTCCTTTTTCCCTTCTTGATCGATGAGAGTTGGCCTGAGGTTTCACTGAACATGCTCATCGACCTGTCCGACGCCGAGATCCGGTGGGTGCGGACCTTATCAAGAAATGAATACCAATCGATTTGACGTGCTGCCGTTGGCGGCGCCGTTGCAGCAAGTGTTGAAAGAGCTCGGGTACGAGGAGCCATCGCCGATCCAGGCGCAGGCGATTCCGATTTTGTTGCAAGGTAAAGACTTGCTCGGTTGTGCGCAGACCGGCACTGGCAAGACCGCGAGTTTCGCGTTGCCGATTTTGCAGCAACTCCATGATCGACGCAAAACCGTGCGGCCTAAGGCGTGTCGTGCCTTGGTTCTTGCGCCAACGCGCGAGCTTGCGGGGCAGGTTGGCAAGAGCTTTGCGACTTATGGAAAGCTGATCAAATTTCGCCAGACCTTGATCTATGGTGGTGTCGGATCAGTGCCGCAGATCAATGCCATGCGCAATGGTGTCGATGTGCTCGTTGCAACCCCCGGGCGTTTGCTGGATTTGATCGATCAGCGTCATGTCGATCTTTCGCAGGTCGAGTTTTTCGTGCTCGATGAGGTTGATCGGATGTTGGACATGGGATTTTTGCGTGATGTGAAGCGCATCATCTCGCTCCTGCCTTCGCGGAGGCAGTCCTTGTTTTTC
>JBIKIK010000066.1:0-7718 GCA_044361655.1 Luteolibacter sp.
CCAACGGCATCGGCGAGGCCTTGGCGGGCAAGATTTTCGAGAAGATTGAAATGTTCGCGGGCTATGGATTCAACAAATCCCACTCGGCCTGCTACGGCCACATTTCCTACTGGACCGCATGGCTCAAGGCGAATCACCCGGTCGAGTTCATGGCCGCATTGCTATCGAACGAAATCCACAACACCGACAAGATCGGCGTGTTTGTTTCTGAGTGCCATCGTATGGGCATCGAGATCCTGCCGCCCGACCTCAATGCGTCGGGCCTGCGCTTTCGCCCGGCGGCGACGCCCGGAGGTGGTCAGGGGATCCGCTATGGGTTGGCGGCGATCAAGAACTGCGGCGAAGCGGCGATGGCCACGGCGATCGCGGAGCGCGAGGCAAAGGGGAAATTTACCTCGCTCGATGATCTCGCGGCGCGGCTTGACTCGAAGGTCGTCAACAAGCGAATCCTGGAAAACCTCGTCAAGGCTGGCGCGCTTGATTGGACCGGTGAAACGCGGGCGGGGATGTTTGCCCGTCTGGAACAGGTAGTAGCCACGGCATCGTCACTGCAACGCGATCGTGCATCGGGTCAGGTTTCGTTATTTGGCGACATGGGATTTTCTGCACCGGCACCGAGCTCGAAAAATTCCGGCGGCGCGCCAAGTGTGGCCGAGTGGAGCAAGGACGAACGACTTGCGCATGAGAAGGAATTGCTCGGGTTTTATGTGACGGGTCATCCGCTCGACAAATTCCGCGGCGTGATTGATTCCGATCGCTTCAAACGCCTAGGGCTGGTCGAGGATCTTGATTTGTCGAATCCGCGTGATCGTTTTCCGTTTGCGGGAATGATCCGCTCGCTTGAGGCCAAAGTGACCAAGACCGGCAAGCCGTTTGGTGTGTTGGTGCTTGAGGATTTCACCGGCAGCTCTGAGGTCGTGTTGTGGGGCGAGAGTTTTGTGCCCGCGCGCGACGAGGGTCTGCTCGAAGTGGGCAAAATTGTGAAAATGCGTTGTGCGGTGCAGAGCGACGAGCGGACCGGTGGTTTCCGCTTGACCGGATCCGATGTCTCGGAGCTTAAGCCCAAGCGGGCGAGCGCCAATGGCAAGGGTGTGCTTGATCTTGTGTTGTGGACCAGCCGCCATGGCGATTGGGACATCGAGGAAATTTCGCGCATCCTCGGCGCGCATCCCGGCAGTACGCCGGTGAGGTTTCACATCCAGAACAGCGCGGGCAAACGCGCCACGGTGGAAGCGGGCGAGGCCTATCGGGTGAAACTTGATCGCGAATTGGAATCAGCGCTGGAGCGTTGGATCGATGCGGATTGAGTGGGGGTATTGTCCGTGGGCGGTGACCTTTTTAAGAGGACCACTGATTTACAGATTTACTGATTTGGAGCGGGGGATTGGCTTTCATGCGTTTTTCCTTTGAGTTTTTGCATTGTGAATAAGTCGGGGTAAGTCGGTCTGGCTTCTTGCGTGCTGTCGTTGGGTGCTCGGAGTGTTTTTTGATCTGGCGTCAAAAATTCGGCTCATTTGTCTGCTTGGATGTTTTGTTGGAAGCGTAAGATTGAAGCTGTCGATTGTATTTTAATTCATTTAAATTCAATTGATTGTGATTTTATTTCACATGCATTGGCATGTTTGAACAACATGTTCACATTGCCTTGCGCGGGTGGCTCCAAGGCCGCTTGGATTCGACGGGCGTGTTTCAAGTTGACCTCCGAATTTCCTAGTTTCGCCGAGCCTTGATTGTGAATAAGTGGTGAAGAAGTGCGGAAAAAGCGCTTAGCCTGCTGCAAATGAAGGGTTTGGCTTTTGGCGTGGATTTGGTCGTACCGAGCGTGATGCTTGGGCTCTTTGTGCACTTTGTGATTGTGACGAATTCGGCGCGCGAAGTTTTGCGCTTTACGGCGTGAAGCGGTGGAATCAAAAGATTGTGCGCTCACGGCGAATGCCTGCGGCACATTCATTCCCCACATCATCATGGACATTCAAATTGCCACGCTTTGCGACTTTGCTGCCGACTACAACGGCAAGCTCGTCATTTCCGGAACCTTCGACACCCTTGCCGCCCGTTCATTGCCGGTGGTTCATCCGTCATGCGCCTTGGCGCTGCGTTTCTGCTTCACGCAGGAAGATGCGGGTCGTCACAAACTTTCCATCAACATCATCAACGAAGACGGCGAGTCGCTTGATCCCAACAACATGCCGATCGAGCCCGAGTTCGATGTGCAGCTGCCGAAGAATGTCCCCTTCCTCACGCGCAATGTGGTGATGAATCTGCAGGGTCTTCGTTTCCCTGAAGATGGCATTTACTCCATCGACATCGGATGCGATGGCGAGATTCTCGTGCGCCTGCCGCTGCGTGTGGTGCATGTGCAGCAGGGTCCGAACGGTGAAGCCCAAGCGGGCTGATCCGATCCAGCGCGGGCTTCAACGCATGAGTCCCACCACGAAGCTTGTGAAAAAATCGGCGCCCTCTTTTAGGGCGTCGATTTTTATGTATTCGTCGGCCGTGTGGGCTTGATCGATTGAACCGGGTCCGATGCAGATGCTCGGGATGCCGCCGTGCGAGAGGTGGGCGGCATCGGAAAACCATGGGGCGCATGACAGTTTGCTGCCTGTTTGAGTGTTGAGCAGGCGTTGGATCATTGGGTGATCCGGGTTCGTTTCCATGGGTGGATTTTCGTGCGGGTTGATCAACTCGATCGGGAGTTGGTGGCGTCCGATGCAATCGCGCAGGAGTTTGAGTCCACCCCCGGCTGCGGCGAGTGAGGGTGTGATGCGGATGTCGAGTTCCGCCTCGGCGAGGTCGGGCACAATGTTCGGTCGCGAGCCGCCGCGAATGAGGCCGATGTTGAGGGTCGAGTGTCCGAGTTGCGGGTGGGTAAAGCTGGCGAGCGAGGTGCTGAGTTCGCGTTGAACTTCGAGCATCGCGTTGGCGAGTTTGACGATTGCGTTGTCGCCACGCTCAGGTTGTGAGCTGTGGGCGGCGCGGCCGGTGGCACGGAGGGTGGCCCAGAGCGAACCTTTCGTGAGGTGCACGATTTCCATCGAAGTTGGTTCGCCGACCAGCGCGAAGCTGTAATCCGCGCCGTGATGTTTGGCGAAATGTTTCGATCCCCACTGGCCCGACTCTTCGCCCATGAACGCGACGAAATCGATGGCGATCGGGAGCGAGGCGAGTTGATCGCGATTGCGTTGGAGCGCAATGAGCATTGCAGCCATCGGGCCTTTCGTATCGGAGGCACCGCGGCCCCAAATTTTTCCATCGCGGATTTCGCCACCGAAAGGATCGATCGTCATGTTGGCGACACCGACCGTGTCGAGATGCGGACCAAACAAAATGCGCGGCCTGCCATCGAGCGGAGCGAAGCGGGCGATGAGATTCGGGCGACCGGGTTGGATTTCTTCGATGCTGACCTTTGCCCCTATCGCTTCGAGCCAATCGCGCAGAAATTCGGCAATGGCCGCCTCGCCAGTTTCGCTGGTGCCGGGGGAATTGTCCGGATTCACCGAAGGAATGCGGATCAATGCCTGCAGGAGTGAAACCACATCGTCGTTCATCGTGCGGAAAGTTTTCCCCGTATCGTGACGATCGGCAAGGCTGTATGGTGCGAAGCAATAAGCCACGGTGGGGCTTGCCAAAAGCTTGTCGATGGGCGATGGGTTCGGCGCCTCGCGTGACAACCCATGTGAGCAAACAAGATCATGGTGGAAATTCGACTTACCTACGAAGGCGACCTGCATTGCTCGGCTGTTCATCAGCCGTCGGGCAGCGTCATCGCGACCGACGCACCGCTCGACAACAATGGCCGCGGCGAGGCGTTTTCTCCCACCGATCTCGTGGCAACGGCCTTGGCAGCGTGCATGGCCACGGTCATTGGCATCGTTGCCAAGCGCAAGGAAATCGATGTCACCGGCATGAGCGTCAATGCCCGTAAATTCATGTCCGACGACCAACCGCGCCGGATCAGCCGCATCGAGCTCGATCTTCAGATGCCGCTTCCGGCCGATCATCCCGATCGCAAATTGCTCGAAAGTGCGGCCCGCGGCTGCCCGGTGCATCACAGCATTCATCCCGACATCGATGTCGTGATGAACTGGATTTGGGCCTGATTTCGGCTTCTTTGCAGGCTCATCAAGGGCCGCTACTTTTTGCCATTTTATTCACAAAATGGTTGCTTGCGGGCCCGAATCGGGGGAGGATTTTGTCGAAACCTCATAAAGATAGGTAACAAACTAATGTTTAAATTTCCCGATCACGCACCCTTCTCCAAAGAACAGCGTCAGTCTTTGGAATCATTGCTTTCCGCGACCGATGCCGCGCAGCGCGCATGGCTGAGCGGATTTTTGGCGGGCATGGGTCCGGCTGGCGCGGCGGCATCGGCGGTCGTTTCCGCTGGGAAGCTGACTGTTTTGTACGGGACCGAGTCGGGCAACTCCGAGACCCTTGCCGCGCGTGCGGTGAAGGATGCCAAGAAGCGTGGTTTCCAGGCGGTGATGAAAAACATGTCCGAGATCGAGCCGGCGAGTCTGGCGGCGGTGGGGAATTTGCTGGTCATCGTTTCGACATGGGGCGATGGCGAGCCACCGGAAACGGCGATCGGTTTTTACAAAGCTTTGATGAGCGAGGAAATTGCGTTGGCTGGTCTGCGTTATTCCGTGTGTGCCTTGGGCGATACCTCGTATGAGAAATTTTGCCAGACCGGCAAGGATGTCGATGCACGGCTTGAGGTCTTGGGTGGCAAGCGTGTGGCGGATCGTCGTGATTGCGATGTGGATTACGAGGATGCCTTCAGCGAATGGCTGGGGCTTGCCTTGACGGCGCTTGCGCCGGCGGGTGGAGCGATTGCCACGGCTGCGGTTGCGGAAGTCGCCGCGGGTGGTGTTGAGTACGGAAAGAAGAATCCGTTTCCATCGCCACTGAATGAGCGTGTGATGCTCAATGGCGAGGGTTCGAGCAAGGAGACGATTCATTTGGAATTTGCGCTCGATGGATCGGGTCTATCGTATGAGCCCGGCGATGCCTTGGCGGTGGTGCCGGTCAATGCGCCCGATGTCGTGGCCGCGGTGCTTGCGGCGGCGAAGTTGAAAGGGGATGAGGAAATTGAAACCAAGGTCTCCGGCCGCAAGTTGTTGGCCGATGCCTTGCGAGAAGATTTCGACATCACCGCACTTTCGCGCAGCGTGCTCACCAAGCTCGCAGAGGCGACCGGCTCCGATGCCTTGAAAGCACTGCTTGCCGATGATGCCAAAGAAAAGCTCAAGGAGTACAACTACGGTCGCGAGATCGTTGATGCGATCAGCGACTTTGCGCCATCGGGCCTTTCGGCCGATGCACTCGCGGGCTTGTTCCGCAAGTTGCCGCCGCGTCTTTACTCCATTGCCTCCAGTCCGCTTGCGCATCCCGGCGAGGTCCATCTCACGGTCGCCGCGGTGCGTTACCAATCGCATGGTCGTGCGCGTAAGGGCGTGTGCTCGACCTATCTGGCCGATCTCGCGAAGCCCGGTGCGGAGGTGCCGATTTTTGTGCAGCCGAACAAAAATTTTCGGTTGCCTGCCGATGATGCCGTGCCGGTGATCATGGTTGGCCCCGGCACGGGGGTGGCTCCATTCCGCGCCTTTGTCGAACACCGCGCGGCCACCGGTGCCAGCGGCAAGAACTGGCTCTTTATGGGGGATCAAAAATATCTCTTCGATTTCCTCTATCAGCTCGAGTGGCAGGAGCATCTGCAGAGCGGTGCGCTGAGTAGACTGGATGTCGCGTTTTCGCGGGATCAGCCCGAGAAAATCTATGTCCAGCAGAAGATGCTCGAGCAATCCGCCGAGCTCTACGCATGGCTCGAGAAAGGCGCTTATTTCTACGTCTGCGGCGATGCTACGCGCATGGCGGCCGATGTCCATGAGGCGCTTGTTTCGATCGTCGAAAAACACGGCGGCAAGTCGCGCGAAGCGGCCGAGGCTTATGTCGAGGACCTCAAGAAATCGAAACGCTACCAGCGCGATGTGTATTGATGCGCTAAAGCAAAGCAACCACTGAACAACGAAAATTTTTATGTCCGAAGAAAAGAAACTTTCCGCGAACGAGTACATCAAGACGCGCAGCAATTACCTCCGCGGCACGATTGCCGAGGGGCTTGCGGACATGTCGACCGGTTCGATGTCCGAGGATGATCAGCAGCTGCTGAAATTCCACGGCACTTATCAGCAGGACGATCGCGACCTTCGTGCCAACCGCCGCAAGCACAAGCTCGACAAGGCTTACTCCTTCATGATCCGCATTCGCGTGCCGGGTGGTGTCGCCACGCCCGCGCAGTGGCTTGAGACCGACCGCATGGCGACGCAGTTTGCCAATGGCACCATCAAGCTCACGACGCGTCAGGCATTCCAGTTTCACGGGATCATCAAGAGCAACCTCAAGCGCACGATCAAAGAGATCAACCAAACCGCGATGGACACCATCGCCGCCTGCGGTGATGTGAATCGCAATGTCATGTGCAACCCGAACCCGCATCTTTCGGAGGTTCACGCCGAGGTGCTCAAGGTCGCGCAGGGAATTTCCGATCATCTCACGCCGCAGACTCGCGCGTATCACGAGATCTGGCTCGATGGTGAGAAAATCGAATCGAGCGAGGAAGAGGTCGAGCCGATCTATGGCAAGACTTACCTGCCGCGGAAGTTCAAGATCACCATCGCGGTGCCGCCATCGAACGATGTCGACATTTACGCCAACTGCCTGTCCTTCATCGCGATTGTCGAGAAGGGCAAGTTGCTTGGATTCAATGTCGCGGTGGGTGGTGGCATGGGTTCGACTCATGGCAACGATGCGACTTACCCGCGGATTGCTGACATCATCGGATTTTGCACGACCGAGCAGGTCGTCGATGTTGCGGAAAAAGTGGTTCTCGTGCAGCGCGACTTCGGTGATCGCACCGACCGCAAGCATTCGCGATTCAAGTACACCGTCGATGATCGCGGCGCGGATTGGATTCTGGCAAAGCTCAACGAGTACCTCGGCTACGAGCTCGGGCCGGTGCGTCCGTTCACTTTCGAGGACAATGGTGACCGCTATGGTTGGGTCGAGGACAAGAATGGCAACTCGCATCTCACGCTGTTCATCCAAGGTGGCCGCGTGCTCGATACCGAGAGTTATCCGATGCGTACGGGGCTGCGTGAGATCGCCAAGATCCACGATGGTGACTTCCGCCTGACAGCGAACCAGAACCTCATCATCGCCAACATTTCGCCGAAGAAGCGCCCGCAAATCGAGAAGTTGCTCGAGCAATACGGCATCAAGGACAGTCATGAGAAAAGCGCGCTGCGTTTGAACTCGCTAGCTTGCGTGGCATTGCCGACCTGCAGTTTGTCGCTGGCCGAGGCCGAGCGTTATCTGCCGGATCTGCTCACCGAGCTTGAAGAGGTGATCGAAGAAAACGGCCTTCGTCACGATGCGATCACTGTGCGCATGACCGGTTGCCCAAACGGTTGCGCGAGACCCTTCATTTCCGAAATCGGTTTCGTTGGTCGCGCGCCCGGACGCTACAATGTATATCTCGGCGGTGGTTTTGCGGGTCAGCGACTTTCGAAACTCTATCGCGAGAATGTCCCTGGCACTGAAATCAAGTCCTTGCTGGCACCGATCATCGGCCGCTACGCCAAGGAGCGTAACGATGGTGAGCGCTTCGGTGATTTCTGCATCCGTGCCGGCTATGTAGCGGCGACCGTGCAGGGCGG
>JBIKIK010000067.1:0-7713 GCA_044361655.1 Luteolibacter sp.
GTCCATGGTTCCCAAGACCCTCACTCAAATTCTGTGAAAATAGTTTTCGACGCTTTACACTTTTTTGCATGAAGAAACCGGCCCAATTGGGAAGAAAATGCCCGGTTCCCAATGGAGAGTTTTCCTTGTGTTTATCAGGGATGCGCGGGTTTCTGGGAGGTCGGCCGGGTGGGGGTTTTCGTGGGTCACCGCAGGTGTAAAATCTGTAAAGCTGGACCCCGAAAAGTGTAAAGCAGCGGCTGCCTTGGCCATGTCCATGACGGAGTGATTTTCGCCCGTACCGATGTTGAGCGCGGTGGCACCTTCTCCCTGCCAGTGGATGGCCAATTCGACCGCACGCACCACATCGAAAACATGGGTGAGATCGCGGCGCTGGGACCCGTCTCCATTGATGATGATGGGCTGACCCTTTTCGATCCGGCGGCGGAATGCTTCCATGGCCAAGTCCGGGCGTTGTCCTGGTCCCCAAACCGAAAAGAAGCGCAGCGCGATGAAGCGGATGTCGTGGAGCTTCGAGTAGAGCTGCCCCCAATGCTCACAGTGGAGTTTGGTTAGGGCGTATGGACTGCGTGGGTTGGTGGGGCCGTCCTCAGAAAATGGCAGGGGAGCATCCGGTCCGTAAACGCTCGATGATGAGGCAAAGACAAAGTGGGGGATGCCAATGCGGCGGCAATGCTCCAGCAGGCGGATGGTGCCAATGACATTGGTGAATTCGTAATCGAGCTTGCGATCGATCGATTGTCGCACGCCGGCCAAAGCAGCGAGATGCACAACGGCATCGAATTTTTGGTTGGGCAGCAGTCCTTCACGGATGTCGCACAAGTGGAACCTCACACCTGGAGGAAGCTCATCTATCGGGGCCGCACAATCGAGGGCTGTGACCCGATGGCCAGAGGAACCGGTGACAAGAACAGAAAGCGCGGCCATGCAAAGCTGGCGCTGTCAATCCGTTGGGATCCTCACAGATCGAGTCGTTTCCGCAATTCGCTTGCCTGTTGTGCAAACTTTAGCGGATTCGATTTGCTCAAGCAGGAAAGGTTTTCAACCTTCCAACGAATAGCTGGCATTTCATGGAGATGAGGGCATGAAACCAATGCCCAATCGGGTTGACCGCTTGCCAATCCAATCAAGAATTGGCGTTGCTTTTCGGTCAGCAAAGCAGGCAGTTCGGTAAAAAGTCTGCGGCGGGTTTCTATCAGTGTTTCGAGACTGACAGGCTCTCGGGTCATTCCCACAAACTCATTGGCAAATGCCGATGAAAAGTCGCTTTCATTGGCAAAAAGAACCTCGTGGATTGGTCGATTATGGCCGGCAAGATAGCAAATGAAACATTCAACGATCCCAGGAGTCAGCCCGCTATGAGCATAGAGTTTCAATATGTCGAACAGGTCACGGGGATGCTGCCGGTCCATGGCCGCGACCAACTTGCTGCCATAGAGTTCGTCGAGATGAAGCACAGGGATTTCGAGATCAGTGAAGAAAATGTCCTGCGCCTTCGATGCCAAGGGGCGCGGTTGCACGGGTAGAATGGTCCCTCGAAAGACATGGTTGACCTCAACTTTAACGCGCGTGCGGTCTTTTTGGGCAAAGAGTTTCACTTCGCTCCCATCCGCCATTGAGCCCATCTCGCACGAGATGCCGAGCTCACTCAGTTCGTCTTGGAGGGACAAAAGCTCGGATGAGATTGCATCCAACGCAGTTTCTCTTTCCGCCCGGTGGTCGGTGTAGACCAGGTCGAGATCAACAGACAATCGAGGCATGTCCTGCACGAAGAGGTTGATGGCGGTCCCTCCTTTGAGAGCAAACATGGGTTTCCGAAAAATGACTGGAGCCACAGCAAGCAGAAGTCGGACTGCATCAAGGTAAGCCAGGTTCATGATGGATTGAGGATAAGCGTTCGACCGTTTTTGAATCGCGCAACCCAACGACCGGTTCCCATGTTGCCGGCTGCGGCATCTCTGGCTTGTGCGGCCCACGGGAGGTCGAGTTCCGTTGCCCATGACACGCATAGACGCACTGCTTTGACCATGCGGCAGTTGGTCAGTAGCACTTGGAGGTGTCGGCTACGCAGTTGCCTTACCCCCTCCATGATCGAGCGGGCTTCTTCCAATTCCTGATGCACATCAACTTCACTGAGCATCTCCAGCAACGCTCTTTCTGGGGCTGATACCATGGGTCCGTTTGGAGAGCCTGGCGCCGAAGTCAGCCCATATCCGGGAGGTAGATCATCGCCAAACAATGGAGAATTGCTGTATCGGGATGGGAAGCGCTCCTGAAACCATTGCGGCAGAATGGCCCGCTGGCCTCCCCATAGGATCGTGGTTTCCTGAAAGGCGACATTTTGCCGGAACCCATGCAAGGCCAATGCGGATTTGCCGGCCACATGCAAACCTGGGATCTTGTTTTCGAGAAATTTCAGACACGCATCCAAGGCAAGTTGATCGCCCGCGAACATGAATGTGCCACGACCAAGTTTTTCCAACCACCCGGCCTTCACATATTCATACGCCAAGGCGCGAGAAACCCCCAGACTCTCAAGTTTTTGAGAATCCAATGGAGCTCCCCGTGGAGCGGCCACTTGGAGTTCTTTGATTTGATTGCGTTTAGCCATCCGCCAGAATGATCCGCCTAATATGGGCTCATTTCAAGCCTGATGTTTGAAATCTGCTCGTTAAGTCAAGCTGTGATTTACCTGTCATGCACATTTCAAACAAAATCCCCCCCTAAAATGATGGGTTTTTCAGAAATTGGTCTTTGGCGGATGACTCTCGGATCAGCCTTTTAGCAGACAGACTGTCGAAAAACTGATGCTTTCGCCCAACCAGCCGAGCACCCTGTCCTGGCAATTAGGCAAGTTGCCTTTAACCGCCTAGGAACAAAGTTCTAGGAGCCTCTTGATGCTCTCCAAGGTCAGTTCCTTGGGCCCGAGTCGCACCACGCGCCAACCGGCCAAGGACGCCTCGAAGTATTTCTCAAGGTCGGCAGCGAATCCCGCCGGGCGGTTGTGGCGACCATTGATGTAGATCCCGCCATCGATTTCGATGAGCGCGCGCGATCCAAGGTGGGCAAAGTCAGCTCGCCATTTCCTCACCGGATGAAATCGAAATTCCTTTTCCAATTCCGGGCCGTTCAGTTGCTGCCACAGCAATTCAAAACGCTTTTCTAGCCCGCTTGGTGGCCGAGATACTCACGCGCCGCAACGCGGATCGCTTCCACCTCCTCCGGCGCATAGGCCGATTTCCCCTCGTAGGCCCACACAGTGCCCGGCCACGCAGGATCATCAGAATGGCGACCCACCACATGAATGTGCATCTGCCGCACCATGTTGCCAATGCACCCGACATTGAGTTTCTCTGGTTGGAAATACTCAGACACAAATTGCGAAACCCGACGGATCAAGCCCGTCACCTCGGCATAACGCCGCTCGTCAAGCTGATGCAAATCCTCAACTCCGTCAGCGACCTCGGGCACGATCAGAATCCACGGAAACGAGGCCTGATTCTTAAGCAAAACCCGGCAGCCATCGACCCGGCCCAGCTCAAATCCTCCCGCCGCCAAACGCGGATGCAATTGGAATTCCATGCCGAGATGAAAAACCATGATTACGCCGCCGTAAATCCAAATATTCCTATTTTCCGATTGCAGGAATCCAAATCATGCTTATTTTGGATTCCATGAAGACCACGATTGATATTCCCGATGACCTCCTCGCCGATGCCATGAAGTTCACCGGCGCCAAAACCAAGCGCGACGCCGTGGTGAAGGCGATCGAGAGCTTCAACCGTCTGCAAAAGATCGAAAGCCTGATTACCGCAGCCGGCACATTCTCCGACTTGCCCTCGAATGACGAACTTGAAGCCGAGGATTTGGCATATGAGGCCCGCATGACCAAAAGATGGAAAGCCAAGGCATGAAAGTTCTCATCGACAGCTCATGTTGGATCGACTTTCTCCGTGATGGAGCAGTCAAACAACACCGGATCACTGATGCGATACGCAACCAATCCGCCGTATTGTGCCCAGTAATCTGGGTGGAGTTATCAAGCGGACTGAAAGGCAAGCGGGAGCGCCAAGCACTTGCCAACATCAAGGAAGTCTGTGGCTGGCTGGATATCGACAATCGAACATGGAACATGGCTGCGGATCTTAGGCGTCTCGCGCGGCAGAAGGGATTGAATTGCCCATTGGCGGATGTGTTGGTGGTTGCTTGTGCAAAGCGACATGGCGCTGAAGTTTTGCACAGGGACAAACATTTTGACGCGCTGTTAAAGCTCATCCCCTGACATCCCCCCCATTGCACGCCTTCGCCGCTCCCCCACCCTTGCGGAGACGGCGTTTTCCGTTTATCTCTCCGCCACATGGATTTCCAACTCACCAGCGACTATCAGCCGATGGGCGATCAGGCGCAGGCGATTGAAAAGTTGTCGAAGTCCCTCGCGGCAGGCAACCGGCATCAGACGCTTCTCGGCGTCACCGGTTCGGGCAAGACCTTCACGATGGCCAATCTGATCGCGCGGCAAAATCGCCCGGCGCTGATCATGAGCCACAACAAAACACTCGCCGCCCAACTCTACTCGGAGTTCAAAAATTTCTTCCCGCACAACGCGGTGGAATACTTCGTTTCCTACTTCGATTACTATCAACCCGAGGCCTACATCCCGCGCAGCGACACCTACATCGAAAAGGATTCATCGATCAACGACGAGATCGAGCGTCTGCGCCTCTCGACGATGGGTTCGCTGATCACCCGCCGCGACACGATCGTGGTCGCGTCGGTGTCCTGCATCTACGGCCTTGGCTCGCCCGAGGATTACGAAAACATGATGCTGCCGATCCGCGTTGGGCAAAAGCTCACCCGCGCGGAGTTTCTCGATTCGATCGTCGGCATGCTTTTCGAGCGCGATGATTTCAACTTCGGTCGCGGCCAGTTTCGCGTCCGCGGCGATGTGGTGGAAGTCCACCCAGCCTACCTCGATCAAACCGCCATCCGCGTCGAGTTCTTCGACGACGAAGTCGAGCGCCTCACCAGCATCCACACGCTCACCGGCCGCACCATCGAACGCCTCGAATCCCACACCTTTTTCCCCGCCAAACAATTCGTCACCCCCGGCGACAAAATGAAATCGGCGACGCGCGCGATCCGCGACGAACTCGAACAACAGGTCGCCCAATTCGAAAAGGAAGGAAAACTCCTCGAGGCCCAGCGCATCCGCATGCGCACCGAGTACGACTTGGAAATGATGGCAGAAATGGGCTTCTGCCAAGGCATCGAAAACTACTCGCGCCACCTCATTGGACGCGAACCCGGCGCCAAACCCCACACGCTGCTGGATTTCTTTCCCGACGATTTCCTCCTCCTCATCGACGAAAGCCACGCGACGATCCCACAAGTCGGCGGCATGTACGAAAGCGACAAAAGCCGCAAAACCGTTCTCGTCGAACACGGCTTCCGCCTGCCCAGCGCCCTCGACAACCGTCCACTGCGCTTCGAGGAATTCATGCAATCGACCGGCCAAAGGGTATATGTTTCCGCCACCCCGGGCCCCTTCGAAATCATCAACTCGCGCCCGGAAAACCAAACCTACATTCCGGTGAAATCCGCCGACAAAGGTGCATCGCCCGCGCTGAAAAAAGTCCGCGTGAAACCGAGCGGCAACGACGAAACAATCGAATCCTTCAACCCCACCAAAGCCGGCACCCCGCTCGTCGTCGAACAAATCATCCGCCCGACCGGCCTCATCGATCCGATCATCACCCTGCGCCCGCTAAAAGGGCAAATCGACGAAACCATCGAACTCTGCCGCCAACGCGTCGAACGCCACGAACGCGTTCTCATCACCACACTCACGAAAAAAACCGCCGAGGACCTCAGCGAATACCTCGCGGGCACCGGACTCAAGGTCCGCTACATTCACGCCGACATCGACACGGTCGAGCGCGTCGAAATCCTCCGCCAACTTCGCGCCGCAGCGATCGATGTGCTGGTCGGTATCAACCTCCTGCGCGAAGGACTCGACCTGCCCGAGGTCTCGCTCGTTTGCATCCTCGATGCCGACAAGGAAGGCTTCCTGCGCAACGAAACATCGCTCATTCAAACCGCCGGCCGCGCCGCCCGCCACCTCGCCGGCGAATGCGTGCTTTTCTGCGACAAGGTCACCGATTCGATCCAAGCCCTGCTCGACACCACGGAATACCGCCGCAGCCGCCAACAAGCTCACAACGAAGCCCACGGCATAGTCCCGCAAAGCGTGAAACGCGCGGTGCAGGAGAGCCTGCAGACCAACGAAGCCATCGACCCGATGACCAGCGGATCATTCGTTGCCGAAACCGAACCAATCTACGACAAACATCGTACCATCGCCGACCTCGAGGAGCAAATGCGCGCCGCATCGGCACGCCTCGAGTTTGAACGCGCCGCCCACCTCCGCGACCAAATCGCCGCGCTAAAAGAACCTGCCGACGGAAATCCCAGATCCGCCACCAACACCCTGGTCAAGTACCCAAGCGCTCGCAAATCCGCGAAACGACGATCCTCATCTTGACCTCGCTCAAGCATCCGACAAGGCTCGCACCCGTGTTCACCCTCAAACCCGACCGCCCTTACTTCGAAGCCTGGCTTCGCAGAACAAAGCGCCAGTTCGCCGTCAGCGGTCGCCTCACCCAGACAGCCACCCTGCTCGCCGCACAGGGCGATGGCACCACCGAGGAATGGTCCTCGAGGCTCCGCACCATGATGGACGGCCGCGAAATGCCTTCGATCGAGCTTCTCACGCGCATCGACGCACTACTTGCCGGACCAAGCAAAGCCCCCGCAACACCGGATTCGCAACCATCGCTGTTTTAAATCACCGGGCACCGACAGCCACATGGCTTGGGCAAATTGACAAAATTTATACCACCCAACCATTAAGCGGTTTACGGGTTGCTCCCATCATGAAAGAGTAAGTTCACGGCAACCACTCACGCCCTTTCGCAATATGCACAAGCTCCCTAACAGGTCCATGGTCATGCGCTACCGGCTGGTCGCATTCATGATCTGCTTGAAGTGGTTGCTCGTCATCGCGCTGATCGGAATCCTCGGCTACTCGGTCTTCATCAAGGATCGCGAACTCATCATCATCAGCATCAAGCTCGCCGCAGTTGCCAGCATCGTATTTCTCTTTCGCGTGCTCTACGCCCCGTCCTGCCAGTGCCCGCTTTGCCGGGTCCCCTTGCTTTCGGGACAATCCTGCTCAAAAAACACCAAGGCCAAATCCCTCCTTGGCAGCTACCGCCTCCGCGTCGCGCTCGACATCCTTTTTCATAACCAATTCCGCTGCCCCTACTGCAACGAGCCGACCGAAATGATATCCCGCCGGTGATTTTTTACACGAGGGCGCTCCGCAGGATTGAGGGGCACAAGCGGTGAAGGTCAGAACATGGCTGCCCACCATGATTCATGCGCCAAAAAAATCCCCCGACTCGAATCCGAGTCGGGGGTTTTTGCATGAAACACAAACACCAACGAAAATTAGCTTTCCTCAGATTCTTCGCCGGTCTCGACCGAGATGGTGAGGATGGCGGCCACTTGCGGGTGCAGGCGGATGCTCACATCGCTCTTGCCGGATTTCTTGATCGGCTTTTCGAGGTCGATGGCGTGACGATCGATAACGATGCCGTTGGCTTCGAGCTCCTTGTGGATGTCGATGCTGGTCACCGAACCGAAGGCCTTGCC
>JBIKIK010000068.1:0-7642 GCA_044361655.1 Luteolibacter sp.
TTGCTTCGATCACATCGAGTTCCGGGCGGAAATCGGCGGCGTGATACGAGCTGCGCACGAGCGGACCGCTGGCCACATGGCGGAAGCCTTTTTGCAGGGCGATTTCGCGATATTCGTCGAAGGTGGTGGGCTCGATGTACTCCACGACCGGCAAGTGCTTGGGTGTCGGGCGCAGGTATTGGCCAAGCGTGAGGACGGTGACATCGTGCTCGCGGAGGTCGTCCATCGCGCGGAGGATTTCGTCGCGGCGCTCGCCGAGGCCGAGCATGATGCCACTCTTGGTCGCGACTTTGCCATCGACCATCGCCTTGGCTTTTTTCAGCACGCTGAGGCTGCGTTGGTATTGCGCGCGCGAGCGGACGAGCGGGGTGAGGCGTTCGACTGTTTCGATGTTGTGGTTGAAGATGTGCGGGCGTGCATCCATGACCATTTGCAGGGCCCAGTCGCGGTCGTTGAAATCGGGCACGAGCACCTCGATGATGATCGACGGATTTGCGGCGCGGACCGCCTCGATGGTTTGCTTGAAATGCTCGGCGCCGCCATCGCGCAGGTCGTCGCGAGCGACGGCGGTGATCACCACATGGCGCAGGTTCAGGCGTTTGGTGGCTTCGGCGACGCGTTGGGGTTCATCCGCTTCGAGCGCGTCGGGGCGGGCGGTTTTGACCGCGCAGAAACCGCAGGCACGGGTGCACTTTTCGCCGGCGATCATGAAAGTCGCGGTGCCTTGGCTCCAACACTCCCATCGGTTCGGGCACTGGGCCTCCTCGCAAACAGTGACCAATTTGAGGTCGGTGATCAGGGACTTGGTCGACCAGAAAACCGGGTTGCTGGGGAGGCGGACCTTGATCCATGAGGGTTTTTTCTCCCGGTGTAGGACCGGGTCCATTCTCATTTTGGGTCCACAGCTGCTCATCGCGGCGGGAACTTAGGTGCGTAGCTTGGCACGGGAAAGTGGAAAGTGGGATTTGGGCCCAGCAAAGACTGTTCGAGTCTGGAAACTGCCAAATGTTGAGTCTCAAGCCTTGCGGCGACGGCTTGCCAATCCGATGGCTCCGAGCGCCACTAGCGAAAGGGTGGATGGCTCGGGCACGGCGACAGCGGTGAAAGTGCCATTGCCTGAGGTGCTGGTGATGACCAAGTTACCACCACTGGTGTTGTAGGTGGTGTTGCTGCTGGTCTCTGAGGAGCCAGAGAAAGTGCCGGCGGTTGTGAGATTATAGTCCGGGTTGTTACCTTGATAGATCCTCAATATGTCTTTGTTGTCGCTGATTCTTTTGAATCCTACAAGTCCGATGAAATCATCCGACCAATCGGTGGCCCATACTCCGTAATCTGCATTGTTGAGAGTCACGGTTTGCAATCCTGAAATATCGATCGTGGTGGTGCCTGTAATGGACCACTCGGGAACATATTGATTGGCTTTTCTGTCCACGACATTCGCTGTGTCGGTGGTCGTGGTGAGGGTGATAGCTCTGTTTGTGAAACTTGTGCCGTTCAATGATCCCGAGAGCGTGCCGGTCATCGTGTAGGAGATCAACGCCGCGGATGAGGTGGTCGCAAGCGCAGCGATTGCGGAGATACTAGTTAGGATGGCTCGGAAGTTCATAATCGTAGTCGAAGCTAGTCCTACGCAGGTGAACATCAACAAAATAATAACGAAATGTTTGTTTGAGCAGGTTTTTGGAACGGTTTGAGGGATCAGTCTTTTACGAGACCCGCACCCTTCAGGGCGCGCCAGCCGCCGTTGAGGACGAGGACTTGGGGGCCGAGGTCGAGTTTGCGGATGCGCTCGGCGACTTGGCGGCTGATGCCGCAGTTTTCGTCGCCGCAGTAAATGATGACTTTTTGCGCGGCGGCGATTTTTTCGGCGTTGTTGGCTTCGAATGCCTGCATGTCTTCAGCGGGGTCGAGGTTCCAGAGGATCGCTTCGGGCAGTCCGTTTTTTTGCCATGCGGCGCGTGAGCGGGCGTCGACCCAGAGGAGGCCGATGGGGTTGGTGATTTCGCTCAGGCAGATTTCATACGACTTGCGGGTGGCGGGGTCGCAAAGGTGGCTTCGGGTGGGCGGGCCTTTGACCAGATAGGTGAGGCTGGCGGCGGCGAGTGAAATGGTGGCGATGATTGCCAGTTGGAGGCCAGTCCTCATGATTCGGTTATGGCGCGGATCGATCCGAACTCAGCGGACCACCGCAAAGGCCTGTTGGATTTTATGCTTGGAGAGGGTGCAATCGGTTTCGATGCGAAAGATTGCGAGCGTGGGTGAGCTCAGGTCGAGCGGGGTCACGACGAGTTCGTAGGATTTTCCATCTGTGATGATTTTGAGTTCGTGGCGGAAATTTTCCGATGAGCTGCTGACCTTGGTGATGCGGACCGGCTTGGTGTCCTTCATTTTGATGGCCATTGCTTGCGGGTTGGCTTTGCTGTTGAGTGACCACTTCACGGTTTTCGGTTCGATGTTGACGATCACTGGGATGTGAACGCGTGCGGTGAGGGTGGTGGAGGGTTTGTCTTTTGGGTCGTCGTCGAGCCAGATGGCGATGGTCTTGTCGACTTCGCCGGAGAAATTTCCCATGTCAAATTCCGCGCGGATGGTGCCGGATTCGCCTGGGGCGTAGCGGAGTTTTGCGTCGCTGATTTCGACCTTCATGCATGAGCATGCGGATTCGTAGCGGGAGATCGTGACCGGCTTGTCGGAGCGGTTAGTGAAGGTGAAATCCGTGGTGACGGTTTTCACATCGGCGGGCGCGTGAACTTCGCGCAGGGTTTCGGCAAATTTCAGCGGAGCCGAGTGTGCGAGAGTGGCGATGGCCAGCAGGATGCAGGCAGTGTGGATCATGCTTCAGTCCTAGCGCCGCTTGCTATTGGGCGCAAGGCTGATGGCGATGATGAGGCGTCCGTCGCGCCATTCCGGGCCGAGGACATAAAGGGGTTTGGTTTCCTCGAGTTTTGCATCCATCTTGAGAATTTTTTTCCGGCTGAGCCAAAGTTCGAGGTCGAGCTGCACAGATTTTTTCGTGGGTTGGCCTTGGGCTTCGACGCGAAGCATTACTTCGTCGGATGGCTTGAGCGGTTGTGACCAGCTTTCGTAACTGCGGAGCAGCGGACTCGCGTCGCGTCCGATTTGGCGGTAGTGCTTGAAGCGAAGGCGTTCTTCGCTGCTGAAGCGCGAGCTGGTGGCGTGGGGCACGGGGAGTGCGCGTGGTCCGGCGGCGTTCGGGTCGCCATCGGTGGCGTGGTAGACTGTGACGCGAAGTTCCGCGATGCGGGTGCGGCCCGGATCCTCAATCGCATGGAGCCCGCCGTGGATGGCGAGAAACAGCAACGCTGCGATTAGTTTTTGAAAAGGTGAACTCATGGTTTCGGGTCCTTGCTGGCGGGCAGGTCGGCGTGGGCGGTCGAGTCGATTTCACGCGGGGCGTCTGTGGCGGCAGTCTGGCGGGTGAGGTCGGTCTCTTTGGGTATGGCTGCGAGTCCCTCGAGGATGACGACGGTGGCGGACGCCGCATCGCTATCGAAGCATTCGGCGCGGACGCCATTTTCGGGGGTGTAAACCGTGGTGGGCAGGTTTTCGGAGGCGTCGGCGAGTTGGGCCATTTCGCCTGGGGCGGTCATTTCGGCGATCGACTCCACGACTGGGATCGAGCGCGAGTGGATGCCGAGCCAGAAGGTGAATGCCATGCCGATGCCGGCGGCGAGCGGGAGCGCAAATTTGCGCCAGAACGGGATGCTGTTTTCTGGTTTTGCTTCGGGGGCTTCTTGAGCTTCTTGTTCCCTGATGCTGCGTGCGATGCGGGCGTTGAAAAAATCCGGGTAAGGTGGTTCTTCGGTGGCTGGGATGCCGGCATGGATCATGGCCTTCCAATTGCGGGCCGACTCGCGCATGGCGAGTTGATCCGGCTGGGATTGCGCCCACGCCTCGACCTTGGCGAAGTCCTCGCCGTCGAGCTCGTCCTCCAGCCAGAGGGCCAGCGTGGCATCATCAGGCGGCATATTCATCTTTGAGCAAGGTCTGGAGTTTCTGTCGGGCGTAATGGAGTCGGCTCATCACCGTGCCGAGCGTGCTGTCCATGATGCTGGAAATTTCCTTGTAGGAAAGCCCCTGAACATCCTTGAGGATCACGACCTGGCGGTGTTCGGCGGAAAGTTTGCCAAGGGCGTGTTCGATTTTCACGCGCAATTCGCCATTGGCGAGTGAGTCGTCGGGGGACTCATCCATGCTGGGAGTGGTGGCCGACGACGGATCGATGCGATCGCGGCTGAGGATGCTGTCGTCGAGTTCGCCGGCGCTTTCGATGCGGCGTTTGCGGGTCCAGTCGTAGACCGCATTGTGGGCGATGCGGTAGAGCCATGTCGAGAAGCGAGCCTTCGCCTCGAAGCGCGGCAGGGCATGCCATGCCTTGATGAAGACCTCTTGGGAGAGGTCCCATGCATCGGCTTCGTTATGGATCATGTTGCGGATCATGGCGAATATGCGACCCCGATGTCGGGTGACCAATGCATCGTATGCTGCGAGGTCCCCTTGCTGGGCCTTGGTGACGAATGCCCAATCCTCGTCGAGGGGTTCCGAGCAGGCGTCCGAAACCGCCGATCCACGGGGGAGCGGGCATACGTTGGACGCGACTTTGCCGGAACTATTCATTTTCAGTCACTTGGCCTCATGAGAAGAAGCACAAGCATTGTGGATCTATTCTGTAAGGAGTTTTTCATGAAAGGGCAATCCGTAATCTGGTGTGGGTCTATGGGCTTGCGGCGAGGGGTGCGGGTGCTAGGGTGGGAAGAGTGCGAAGTGGTGCTGACAGGCGATTGTTGCAGGGAGTGTCGCGGTCATTTTATTTGAGCCTGCGTTTGTTGCCCTGGCCGATGCGCGAGGCGGCGGGGCTTGGGTACTTGTTGGCTCGTACCAGT
The DNA here is from genome assembly GCA_044361655.1 of Luteolibacter sp. Classification (GTDB taxonomy): domain Bacteria; phylum Verrucomicrobiota; class Verrucomicrobiia; order Verrucomicrobiales; family Akkermansiaceae; genus Luteolibacter. Next base: position 4,905 of record JBIKIK010000068.1, read on the forward strand.
GACACGTTGGCTGACAGCTTGGCCTTGGGGGTGGGGCAGAGGTTGGAGTGTTTGGATGAATTTGCGCGAGCGGTGGCGGCGGGCGAAGGGGTGCCGCGTTGGTCGATGCAGGTGCTCAATGCCGTGGCGGACGCACGCGAGCGGCGTTTGCTTGAGGCGGTGGGGGATTGTCTGGCGGGCCTGCGCGGTTTGCCGGTGGCGGAGGCTGCCTTGGTGCGAGAGGTGGTGGCGACCATCATTGGGGGTCAACGTCTCGACTTGCAGCGTTTTGCATCGGCGGGTGCCTTGGTGCCGCTGGCATTGAAGGATGATGCCGAATTGGAAGATTACGCGTGGAGAGTGGCGGGATGCGTGGGGGAATTTTGGACCAAGCTCGGCTACCTCACGATGAGCGAGCGTTTTTCATCATCCGATGAAAATGAAATGATTCGCTTGGGGGTGCATTACGGCAAGGGTTTGCAATTGATCAACATCCTGCGCGATCTGCCGGCAGATCTCGCGCAAGGCCGTTGTTATTTGCCGGTGGCTGATTCTTTAAATCGCGACGATTTGATGGCGTGTCATCGCCGCTGGATCGAGCGCGCGGATGGATGGATCGGTGATGGTTTTCGTTATGCGTCGATGTTGACCACGCGGCGCTTGCAAGTGGCGAGCGTGATGCCGGCGATGATTGCGCGGGAGACGCTGGGGCTGATGAAAAATGCGTCGTGGGATGCGCTGAAGGCCGGCGTGAAAGTGCAGCGGATTCGTGTCTACGCCATGCTCATCAAAGCGTTTTGCGGTTTGGCCGCGCGCGATGAAAATTGATCAAAGAAGCTCCGGTTGCTGGAGGAGTTGTGAGACGCGTTGGAGCAGGATCCCTGCGCCGCCGCCATCGACCACGCGGTGATCGAATGTGAGGAAAATGTCGGCGGTGGTGGCTGGCAGGAAAGTTTCGGTTTGGTCGCTCCACACCGGTTTTTTCACGCCTGCGCCGAGACCTAGGATGAGGGTTTCGTTCGGAAGAGGAATTGGTGTGCCGGTGGTGAGGCCAAAGGTGCCGAAGTTGGTGACCGTGGCGATGCCGCCTTTGCAGTCGGCTTCGGAAAGTCGGCGGCGGCGTGAGCGATCGACGAGGTCGTCGTATTCGGCGATGAGTTCGCGCAGCGGTTTTTGGTCGACCATGCGCACGACTGGCACGAGCACGCCATCTTCGACTTGCACGGCGACGCCGATGTCGAATGAGCGCGGGTGGACGATCTTGTCGCCGATCAGGTATCCGGCGGTAGCCGGGTTTTCGGTGAGTGCGAGGGCAAAGGCGCGCAGGAGGTAAAGCGTGAGTCCGGGTTTTGGAGTGTGGCTACGGCGGTGTTCGAGCACGCGGTCGAGTAAAGTGGGAAGGCCGACGGTGGCGAGTGGTCGTGACCAGCTGCGGCGCATCGCATCGGCCACGGCGAGGCGCATCGGCGATGCGGAAACGCTGGGCCAAGCGTCGAGGTAATCGAGGAAGCGTTCGAGGTCGGCGACCGTGACGCGACCACCGGCACCGGTGCCGGCAACGGCTGAAATGTCCGCCTCGCGCAGGCCGAGGTCATCCATGCGTGCGCGCATGCGTGGGGAAATGTAATGAGCGCCCATCGTGCCGGTCGGGACGGGCAGGCCTTTCACATTGGGCTCGATCGCGGGTTCTTCCTCGTAGGCGTCGGATTCGTCGAGTGCAAAGTGGAGATTGGCTTCGGCTTGTGGGTTTTGTTTTTCGCTTTCGTTTGCTTGGCTTCGATGTTCGCTGGCCGATTCGAGCGTGTCGACGCCGGTGCGCGCGACTTCCTCTTCGGTCACTTCGAGCAAGCCGAGCAGCGAGCCGACCGAGTAGGATACTCCTTCCTTCGCGCGGATTTCGGCGATCACTCCGTCGCAGAGCGTGGTCACGCCCATGACTGCCTTGTTGGTTTCCACCTCGATGATTTCCTGATCGGCGCGGACCGTGTCACCGACATTGAATCCGAGGCGGATGACGGTGGCCTCGGCGATGGATTCGCCGAGTTGGGGCATCAGGATCGGGACGATGGGCATGGCGTGCGGGGTGGAGTTTGGTGTTTCAACTGCGCTGATTTAAAAATTGAGGAGCTTTCGGAGTGCTTCTTGGATTGATTCCGGCGTCGGGCGGTGGGCGGCCCAAAGTTTTGGATGGTATGGCACGGGAGTGTCGCGCGCGTTGAGGCGTTGAGGTGGTGCGTCGAGCAGATGGAAACCTTCGCTGACCGTGCGGGCGACGACTTCGGCGGTGACGCCGCCCCATGGAAAGGCCTCGCCGACTGCGAGCAAGCGGCCGGTTCTCGCGACCGATGCGAGCACCGTGTCCATGTCGAGGGGTTTCACCGAACGGAGGTCGACCACTTCAATTTCCCAGCCATCTTCGTGAAGGCGTTCGGCAGCGCGCACCGCTTCGTGGACCATCGCGCTGTAAGCGACTACCGTGGCGTGCTTGCCGGGGCGAACGATGCGGGCTTGGCCGATTGGCAGGCGGTCGTTCTGGATCGATTTTGCCTTTAGCCAACGGTAGAGGAATTTGTGCTCGCAGAAAATGACCGGGTCATCGAGCGCGACTGCATCGATGAGCATGTGATAGGCATCGGAGACCGAGGCAGGAGTGAGTACCACGAGGCCTGGGTACTGCGCGTAGATGCCTTCCATGCTTTGGCTGTGGAAGGGGCCGGAGCCGGGGGTGCCGCCGGAGGGCAGGCGCACGGTGATCGGGA
>JBIKIK010000069.1:0-7619 GCA_044361655.1 Luteolibacter sp.
GGCCTCATCGCCGCACCATTCTTTATCGCCGCCGGTCTTTGGCTCCTTGGCCTTTCGCGCAACGAACCCGAATCCTTTGCGGACGAGTCGCTGCAAATCCACAGCTCGCAAACTCACGCGCAAAGCGCCCCCAAAGCCACATGGGCCGGACTCCAGCCACGGCAAATCGCGGAAAATTTTCTCCAAGCCACCACCCAGGAAGAACGCCTCAAATGGGTTCGCGAATCCGCCGATGTCGCAGGCATCGTCGGCGACTACTACCGCAGCGGCCGCGGTGCCTCGGAAACGATGCTGCGCCTCCGCAGCATGGACGACATCGATACCGAAGAAGGACTCCTCGCACGCTTCATGGTCGAGATGAAGGACGGCAGCGAACGCCTGCTGTTTATTCCCTACTTCGAGGGCGGCGTTCGCGGCGTCGACTTTAAATCCTTCAGCATCCATTGCAGCCACCCCTGGAATGCCATCCTCGACGGCAGCGCCACAAAGACCGATGAAGTCCGCGTGAACCTCGAACCCGCCAGCTACTACAACTTTGAATTCGCCGATGAAACCCAATGGTTCTGTTTCGCCGCCACCTCACCCAAGCTCGAAGGCTCGCTTCACTTCTACGCCCACCGCGAGGACCCCGCGCTGCAGGCCCTCATCAATTACCCCTTTACAAACCCGCTGCGCTTCACCGTCTCGATCGAAAGCACCGGCCAATCCCACCAACACCGCCAATGGCGACTGAGCAAAGTGCTTTTCCCCGGCTGGGTCGAACCGACCATAGCAACGAGAGATGAGTGATGGTTTGGTTGGTGGAAAGTTATTAAGAAGAGAAAGAAGCGGCTTTTCGTTTGCTTCTCAAATCTTGGAGCAGGATACTCGAAGGACGGCCTGGAGCAAGATGCTCCAGCCACGGTTGAAGAAGCCGCTTGCTCTTCGACTATTGACTTTCGACTTTGAGCCCTTCGACCCTCTTACACTTCGATGTTCAATGTTGGATGTTCGATGTTCATCTCTCCCCCTCTCTCTCACTCAACCGTCACGCTCTTGGCGAGGTTGCGTGGTTGGTCGATCTCGCAGCCGCGAAGTCGGGCGACATGGTAGGAGAAAAGCTGCAGCGCCACGACTGCGGGAATCGTTGCGACCAGCGGGTGACAACGCGGAATGGCGATGAAGTCATCCATGCACTCTGTTGCCTCATCATCGCCTTCGGTGACGATGCCAAGGATCCTTGCCCCGCGCGCGCGGCATTCCTCGATGTTGCCCAGCACCTTGTCCTTGCCCGGAATGTCGCAGGCCAACGCCACCACCGGCGTGCCATCAACGAGCAATGCGATCGGGCCATGCTTCAATTCCGCCGCATGATAGCCCTCGGCGTGGATGTAAGAAATTTCCTTGAGCTTCAATGCCCCTTCCAATGCCACCGGATACATGGGCCCGCGACCGATGAAAAACGCATGCTTTTCGTTAGCGTAGGATTCGGCGATCTTTGCAATGTGCGCATCCTGCGCCACGACCTTTTGCACCAGCGCCGGAATCATTTCGATTTCACGCGCCAAACGAATGCCCTCGTCGCGAGAATATCGCCGGCCACGGCCGATCTTGAGCGCCATCATCAGCAACACAGCCACCTGGCAGGTGAAGGCCTTGGTCGATGCAACCGAAATTTCCGGCCCCGCGTGCAGATAAACTCCCCTGCCAGTTTCACGCGCGATGGTCGAACCGACGACATTGCACAAACTCATCACAAAGGCCCCCTTCTGGTTTGCCTCGCGCACCGCCGCGAGCGTGTCGGCAGTCTCGCCCGATTGCGAAATCGCAACCACCAGATCGCGACTGCCAACGATCGGATTCCGATAACGAAATTCCGCCGCCTGCTGGACCTCAGCATTGATGTCTGCCAAGTCCTCAAACGCATATTCGCCCACCAATCCCGCATGCAACGATGTGCCGCAGCCGACGATCACCACGCGGTTGAGGTCGGCCAAATCGCGCGCCGAAGTCCCCATGCCCGCGAGCACCGAAGTGCCGAGATTGAGATCAAGCCGCCCGCGGATCGCATTGCCCAAGGAGTCCGGTTGCTCGTGGATCTCCTTCAACATGAAATGCTCATAGCCACCCTTCTCCGCCGCCGAGGCATCCATTCCAAGCTCGGCAATCTCGCGCGTGACAGGCACATTGTTGAGATCGCGGATGTCGACGGACTCCGCCGTGACAATTGCGATGTCGTTGTCGTCGAGATATATCACACGCTGCGTGTGAGCAACGATCGCCGAAGCATCGGACGCAATGATCGTTTCGCCATCGCCCACGCCGATCACGATCGGGCTGCCACGCCGCGCGGTGATGATGCGATCCGGCTCGCGCGCGGAGAGCACGGCGATGCCAAAAGTTCCTTCGACCTGATGCAAGGCATCGCAAACCGCTTGGAAAAGATCGCCCTTGTCGCAATCGCCGATCAGATGCGAGAGCACCTCGGTGTCGGTTTCCGAGAGGAAATGATGACCCTTGCCCTCAAGCCTCGCACGCAGCGAGCGGTAGTTTTCAATGATGCCATTGTGCACCAATGCGATGTCGCCGCTTTGGTCGAGGTGCGGATGTGCATTGACCTCGGTCGGCGGCCCGTGGGTTGCCCAACGGGTGTGTGCGATGCCGGTGCTGGCGCGCACAAACCTTTCCGCCGGCCAGTCGGCGCGTGCGCGATCCTTCAATGCCGCCACCTTGCCCGGAGCCTTCGCCACCGCGATGCGATCACCATCCATCACCGCGAGGCCTGCAGAATCGTAGCCACGATATTCAAGCCGACGCAGGCCATTGATGAGCACCTTGGGCGCCTCTGCTTTTCCGATGTATCCGACGATTCCGCACATGATGTTTGAGGGGTGTTGTGTTGGTTTGAAAGATCAAGCAATCGGATGCACATCGCGTTGCACGACGGCGCCGGGCAAAGTGGTGGTACCCGGCCACATTTTGCGGCCGGGATAAATTGAGGTGTTGATGCCGGTATGCACGCCATCGCCGATGATCGCGCCAAATTTCTTGCGCCCCGTGTCGACAAGCTCGCCGGCAACCGTCGAGCGGTGATTCGATCCATCGTGCCGCAGGTTCGAGGTGGTGGTGCCGGCACCGAAATTGACACCTTCGCCAAGCACCGAATCGCCGACATACGACAGATGCCCGATACTGCTACGATTGAGCACGATGGTGTTCTTGATCTCGACTGACTGACCGATGTGGCAGCCATCGCCGATGCTGGTGTTGCCGCGAATGTAACAATTAGGACCAATCTTGCAGTTGCGACCGATCACCACATTTCCCTCGATGAAAACCCCCGGCAAAATCCGCGTGCCTTCGCCGACATGGATCAGGCCCTCGACCACTGCCAAGGGGTGCACTTCGCCATCGATGATGCTTTCACCGAGCGAGCCGACCCATGCTTCGTTGGCGCGCAAAAAATCCCATGGATAGCGGATGAGGAATGATCCGCGCGCGGCAATCGCATCGCCCGCGCCATCAAGCCTCCACGCAATCTTCTCGCCCGACGCGTCGAGCAAACCACCGCATTCGCCTGCGGCAAGCAGCGCCACTTCGTCAGCCGCAAGCCACGCATGCGAATGAATACCAAATGCCGCGGAACCCACCAAGCGCTGCTGGTGCGCGGACAAGGCAATGTTGCCGATCGGGAAATCACCAATCGCCCGACCAAGGGCCATCGGATGACAGTCACTTGCTTTTAACTCCATGTGAAAAAAACTAACCGATTTCCTCGCGAATGACCGACGAGAATTTTTCGACCCATGCGCGACACTCGCCGGCATCCTTGTGTTCGACCAACACGCGGATCTTGTTCTCGGTGCCCGAGTAACGGATCAGGTGCCGCCCGTGATCGCCAAACTCGCTGGTCGCGCGATCCATGAGCTCGTTGAGTTTTCCAAGCGTGCCGATCGGCGGCTTGGATAGCACCGGCATGTTGAGGAGTTGCGAAGGATACTCGTGCATCACCGCAGCCAACTGGGCGAGTGTCGCATTGCGATCGCGCATCATGCGCAGCACCTGCAAGGCACTCAGGATGCCGTCACCGGTCGTGGCGTAATCGCCGAAAATCAAATGACCCGAATTTTCCCCGCCAAACGAATGCCCGCCCTTGCGCATGCACTCGATGACATTGCGGTCGCCCACCGCCGTCGCTTCGACGCGGATTCCATGGTGCTTCATGGTTTCCTTGAGCCCGAGATTGCTCATGACCGTCGCCACCAGGGTGTCATTGCGCAGTTTCCCCTGCTCCTTGAGGCTGATCGCACACAGGGCGAGAATCCGATCGCCGCTCACGACTTGTCCGTCCGCATCGGTGAAGATCACGCGGTCGGCATCGCCATCGAATGAGACGCCAAGGTCCGCGCCAAATTTCCGCACAAGCTCGCCGGCATTTTCCGGATGCAAGGCACCGCAGCCGTGATTGATGTTGATTCCGTCGGGCTGAATGCCGGTGGTGTAAACCTCGGCACCAAGCTCCTTGAAAATCAGCGGCGCGATGAAATACGCTGCACCATGACCGCAATCGACAACGATCTTGAGCCCGTGCAGCGAGATGTTGTCCGCCGCATTTTTTGCAAACTCGATGTAGCGGCCGCGCGCATCATCGATCCGGTGCGCCTTGCCAATCTGCCGCGGCGGCAAGGGCGCAGCCTCGGCGACATCACCCAAAATGTGACGCTCGATCATCGCCTCAAGGTCATCGGAAAGTTTGTAGCCATCGGGCCCGAAAATTTTCAGCCCGTTGTCCTCATACGGATTGTGCGAGGCAGTGATCATGATCCCAGCCGCCGCACCCATCGACTTGGTCAAATGCGCCACCGCCGGCGTCGGCAATGGCCCGACCATAAACACATCCATGCCCATCGACACCAAGCCACTGGTCAGCGCGGTCTCCAGCATGTAGCCGGAAATCCGCGTGTCCTTGCCCACCAAAACCCGGTTGCGGCTCGCCCCAGGCGATCGCAGGACATTGGCCACCGCCTTGCCCGTTCTTAATGCCACCTCCGCCGTGATCGGAAATTCGTTCACCCGCCCACGGATGCCGTCTGTGCCAAACAATTTCATAGGTTCTTATCGATGATATTTCAGATGGAAAAATGCGGATCACGATTGTTCAAAAAAATTTGAACAAATCAAGACAAAAGCCAACAATCCCGAGAAAATTGGCATTTAAACCCCATCAAGCGGATCCCCGAGGGAAACCAAAAGAGCGCCACTGCGGCAAGGGGAACAAACAAAAAGTACGCCACCGATATGAACCCGCACCGCTCCGGCGGCAAGCGATAATTTTCCGCGATCAGGCAAGAACCGCCCGCTGGATGCGCCCGGAGGGCTTGCTCAGGAAACGCCGCGCCAAAGTTTCAAACTCCTCCGACAGGTCGGTGAGGTGGATCTCAAGGGTCCCTTCACTCTGCTGCTCATTGAGCATGTCGAGGCGCAGCAATTCCTGCTTGAGGTGCTCGGCACAGGTTGTGGCACTATCGACCAAGCGGATGCCATCGGGCAACAAGCGTCGCAAGACCGGAACCAGCAACGGGTAATGCGTGCAGGCAAGCATCAGGGTATCGATGTCCTTCTCAATGAGCGGCTCAAGGTAGGTTTTGAGAATGAGCTCCGCCGCCGGATGATCGATCCAATCCTCCTCGACGATCGGCACCAGTAAGGGTGCAGGCTGCGCGTGAATGATCAACCCCGTGCGCTTCAATGCCAAGGCATGCTGATACGCATGCGAACGAACGGTCCCGCGCGTGGCAATGATCCCTACCCGCCCGGCTGCCGGATCGCTCAGCGCCGATTCGACGCCGGCCTCGATCACGCCGATCACGGGCAAATCAAAATTTTCCCTGAGCATCGGCAGGGCGTGCGCGGTGGCGGTGTTGCAAGCGACGACGATGGCTTTGACCCCGCGCTCGACCAAAAACTTCGCGTCCTCGTGCGCAAAACGCCGGATCGATTCCGGGCTTTTCGAGCCGTAAGGCAAACGCGCGGTGTCACCGAGGTACAGGATGTTCTCGTGAGGCAGCAAATCCTGCACCGCACGCACCACGGTGAGGCCTCCCACTCCCGAATCAAAAAATCCCAATGGCGCCGAGTTCACGCGCCGGATCTTGCCCATTCCACGCCCTCCGACAAGACGGAAGAGCGGAGGGATTCATGGGTATGCTGCGATCTTCGAGAACCGGACAAATGGCGAACAGGATTAGATCAGCTCTGCATCATGATTGTCCGCCGCAAGAAAATCGAGCAGATCACCCAAACTGCGCGCCCGGTGAGAAATGTCAATCTCACGCCCGCCATTGGGGTTCGACAATCCGGCCGACTTGAGGCCTATTCCCCGCATGCCGACCGTCCAAATCAAAAACATCACCTATCACCCGTCGATCTGGCCAAAGATGATCGGCGAAGCCTCGCGCGACGCGAAGCCGGGCGACCTCGTGCAAGTGCTCGACAAGGACGGCGGTGCCTTCGGCTGGGGCCTCTGGAATCCGAAGTCGCGCATGCCCCTGCGCATCGTGAGCCACTCGAGCGAGGAAATCGACGAGTCGTTTTTCGACGATGCGATACGCCGCGCCGCCTCAATGCGCCGCGAGATGCTTGCGCTCGACGAAACGACCGAGGCCTACCGCGCGATCCATGGCGACGCCGATTTCATGCCCGGCATCGTCGCCGACAAATTCGCCGATGTGCTCTCGGTGGAAATCACCAACCTCGCCGCATGGCAACGCCTGCCACGCTGGATCCCGATCCTTCACGAATGCCTCGACACCCAACGCGTGGTCATCGGCATCGACTCGGAACTCGCCCGCATCGAAGGCATCCCCCGCAGCGGCGGCGCGACCTCCGACAATGTTCGCTCGGTGAAAATCCGCGAACACGGCATCCGCTACGAAATTGATTTCAGCACCGGCCACAAAACCGGCTTCTTCTGCGACCAACGCGACAACCGCAAACTCTTCGCCTCACACGCGAAGGACCGCTCAGTACTCGACCTCTGCTGCTACACCGGCGGCTTCTCGATCTCAGCCGCACTCGCCGGCGCCAGCGATGTGACAGCCGTCGACCTCGACGAAACCGCGATCGAAATGGCCAAACGCAACGCCAACCTCAACTCAGCACGCGTGAAGTTCACCCACGCCGATGCCTTCACCTGGATCCGCACGATGATCGAAAACGGCCGCACCTGGGACCTCGTCATCGCCGACCCGCCAAAATTCATCCACGGCCGCGAAGACGAAACCGGCATCGCGAAATATGCCGACCTCAACAAGCTCGCTCTCCAACTCGTCAAACCCGGCGGCATCTTCGTCACCTGCTCATGCTCCGGCCAACTCGGCGCCGATGACTTCGAACGCACCGTCATCGCCGCCGCACACCGTACCAACCGCCGCCTCCAGATCATCCAGCGCACCGGCGCCGGCGCCGACCACCCGACGCTCTCGAACTACCCGGAATCCCGCTACCTCAAAGTGATCTGGTCGCGCGCACTTTGATTGAAATTTTCAACCGATCAGACCGATCAGACAGCTCAATCCCCAATCCGTATCTCGCTCGGATTCCAGCTCGGCTCGGGCATGGTCATTTTCAGCTTCTTCATC
>JBIKIK010000070.1:0-7607 GCA_044361655.1 Luteolibacter sp.
GGGCGCAGGGTGCGTGCGGCTTCGAGGTGTTTTACCGACTCGCTGGCCTTGTTGCTTTTGACGAGCCCCCAACCGATCCAGTAGCTGGCCTCGGCGCGCAGGTTGGCGCTGAGGTCGGAGACATTTTTCAAAAGCCCCTGATAGCGGTTCATCATTTCCGCGATGTTGTTTTCCTTGCGGCTCAAGCGCGCCGATTCGAGCCACGCGAGCGACACCAAATCTTTCGGGGTCGATGGGGTGGCGATGAGCTGATCGTAATCGGCGAGTGCCTTGCGCGGCTCGGAGAGTTCGGCGTTGGCCGCCGCGCGTTTGGCGATTGCCGAGGCAACGCGCGAATCATTCGGAAAACGCGAGATGAATTCGTCGAACGAGCGAACAGCACCCGAGTGGTCGCCGGCTTCGGCAAGGCACCATGCTCGTTGATAGAGAAATCCGGGCAGGTTTTTTGCGCTGAGCAGGGACGCGTCGACCTGCGAATAGACCTTCGCGGCCTTGGCGGTTTCCTTTTTCGAAAACAACGCCTCGGCCTTCATCATCATGGCTGTGTGGATGCGCGTGTCCTTGGGGTAGGATTTTTTGTAAAGTTGCAGAAATGCGTCGACCTGCTCCGGCACGAATTGTCCTTCGACCTGAAAGAAGCAGAGCAGGCGGTGGTAGGCGGCGTCGAAGCTGAGCTCGCTATCGGCCTTGGCGAGCCGCTCGACTTCGCGAAACATCGGCAGCGCTTCGGCGTAGGACTTGAGCCGCATGTGCGCGCGGGCGGCGATCATCAGGCGTGCGCCTTCCTTTTCGCCGCTGGCTTTCGATTCGCTGCTGCGGAAGATCCGCACGACCTCGCGGTAGTCCTTGCGCTCGAAAGCATTGCCCATCAGCACGGTCTGCGCCTCGGCGCGGAAGTCCTCCATGCCCGGCGTTTTCATGATGAGGAAAAGGTGGCGGTCGGAGTCGGCGGAGCGGCCGAGTTTTGCCGTGGCAAGCGCGGCGGCGAGTGCGGCTTCGCCGCGGACTTTTGGCGGTGCGTCGGTGGCGAGCACTTCCTCGAATAGGACCAAGGCCTCTTGGAATTTCCCATCGGCGGCATTGAGTTGGCCGAGTGCGGTTTTTGCCTGCGGTGCGAAGTAGCTGCCGGCCGGGTCTTCGATGACCTTGCGCAGCGAGCCGATGGCTTCGCGTTCGCGGCCAAGCATGCGGTAGCAATTGCCGGCAAGGTAGTAGCCGCGCGGCCGCTCCTCGGCTTTTTCGGTGTTGGCCGCGTAGCGTTCGAACATCGGCGCGGCAAAGGCGTATTCGCCGCGATTGTAATGATCGGCCGCCATCGTGTAGGCCGCGGCCGCGACCCATTTGCCTTTGCCGTAGCGGTTGATCAGCGTGCTGAAGCAACGCCTCGCGTCATCGATCATGCCCGATTGGTAATGGCTGTTGCCGAGATACCACCACGCCTGCTCGGCCTTCGGGTTGTCGGAAAACATATTGAGGTAATCGGTGAAGATCATCGCCGCGCGCTGGTAATACTCGGTGCGATTGGCGAGATCGGTCGCGGATTGGGCCGAGTCGTAAATGTTTTTCCCGCGAAGAAACAAATCGTTGGACGAATCGCCGGCCAGCACCGGGTCGATCGCTTGGGCGCGAGGCACTTGGGCGATCGCGGCGGCACTCAACGCAAGACTAAGAAGAATCGGGCGGGTCAGCATGGGAATGGCGGAAATCTGCGGAATCATTGCTTCTTGGCAGGTGCCTGGGTCGCAAAGGAAATGTTCCAAATGCCGGCTTTCTGGCAGGTGTCGATCACTTCGACAATGCGTTGGTAGTCGACCTTGCCATCGCCGCGTATCCGCACCGGCTGGTTCTCGAACTGCTTGGCGATCGCCGCAAGTTTTTCATGCAGCTTTGGCAGATCCATGTCCGATCCCTCGACGCGGATCACGCGGTCGGGCAGCACATTGATGATGATTTCGCCGCGCTGGCGTTCCGGATCGGCCCCTTCCTGCGCGGTGGGCACCGAGACATTGAGTTCGGTTTCCGAGCGGCTGAACTGCCAGCCGATGATGAAAAAGCTCAGCAGCAACAACAGGATGTCGATCATCGGCGCCAGTTGCATGGCGATCGGTGGCGGCTGACGGTTGGAAAATTTCATCCGCGCGGTGGATTAGATGCCTTGCAGGTCGCGGCGCTTGGCGGAAACCGGAAGTTCGGCGTTTTCCTCGTCGTCATGTTGGGCGTGGATCAGCGCGACAAAGTGCGTCGCCGCCGACTCGAGTTCCGAAATGCAGGTGTGCACGCGGCCGCGGAAGAACGAGTAAAAGATCAGCGCCACGAGGCTGATCCCGAGACCGCCGGCGGTCGCGATGAGTGCCTCGGAGACCCCCGCGGCCAAGCCCATTTCCCGAACGCCTTGCACGCCGCCGGTGGAGATCTCGATGAAGGCCTTGATCATGCCGATCACGGTTCCGAGCAGCCCGACCATCGGAGCGATCGCGCCGATGTCGGAGAGGTAGGTGATGCGCGAAGTCAGTAGTCCGGCTTGGCGCGAGCCTTCGGTTTGAGCGACTTCGCGCACATTTTCAAATGGCATGCCGGGATTGCCATGCATGAACTCGAGGGTGTTTTGCACAATGCGCGCCATGCATTCGTTGCGGCGGTGGCTTTGGCCGATGAGTCCGGCGTAGTCGCGCTTGGCGATCATCGATTCGACTGTGGCCATAAAGCGCTCGCTGACAATCGCGTTGCGACGGATCGAGAGGAAATAAAGCAGGATGAGGATGACCGTGATCACCGACAACAAGCCGAGCGGAAACATCATGAGCCCGCCCTTGGCGAGGATCTCGAGAAAATCCATTTGTTTCACGGGTGCCGCCGCGGCCTTGGCGGTTTCGCCGTGAGCCAGCGACGCGGTGAGCAAAAATCCCGCAGCATATTGGATAGCACGCTTCATGAGTGTGAAGGATTGTAATCGAAGCACTGGTCAAGGCAAGCCCGCCGAATAGCGGCTCCGCACGCATGAATGGCCTGTTTTTTACCGATCCGTGTACGCACATGGCCGGGTTTTTCCTTGATGCCTCCAGTGGTGGCTCCCACTCTCCCCGCGACCAACCACATTGGCGTCATGGAATCCGGTGAGAACCCGGAGCAGTCGCGCTGCGGTATCCGGATACGAGTCCCCACCATGTCAATCGTCCGCAAGGGCGGTGAAGACGGGGATGAGGCATGAAGCCGGGAGCCCGAATACTTGCGCCCTTGTAGCTCGTCAACCGCCCGTCGCCTCCGCGGCGCGCGGATTCAGTGGTCCTCCGCGAAAGGGGATCGACGAGGGAAGGCTGCAGGAAATTTTTTCCGAGCGGCCCTCTCTTCGTGCGCAAACATAGCAAACATAGAAGAGAAAAATGATACCAACTGCCATCCGGCGGAGCTTGCTCCGACCGGCCCTTGCAGGCCTTTGCCTGCTTTCCGTCCAATCGGCTTTTGCCGAAATAACCAACCAAGAAAAAACCGAACTCGATCCACTCATCGTTTCGGCCCTGCGCGTCCCGCGCGAGGCCTCGACGGTGACATCTAGCGTCACCAGCCTCGATCCCGAGCAACTCGAATCCAGCGGCATTCTGCAGCTTCGCGACGCGCTCAATGCCGCGCCCGGCGTGATCTCGACCTCGACCGGTGGCGAAACTGGGGCGGTCGGAGCGGTGTTCATCCGCGGCACTACCACCAACTATTCGCAAATCGTCATCGATGGCATGCGCTTGAGTGACTCGTCGACGCCGCTCGGTAACATCCTTTCGGCGGGGCGCACCACCGACATTGGCAAGCTCGAGGTCCTGCGTGGACCGCAGGGCGCGATTTACGGTGGCGAGTCGATCGGTGGCGTGCTTTGGATGGAAACCCCTCGCGGGTCAGGCGATCCGAACGGCTCGGCCACCATCGAAGCGGGATCGTTCAACTCGTTTTCCGGCCGCGCGAAAGCCGGCGGCGAATTCGGGAAAATGAATTACTATATCGGTAGTAGTTATGAGCAAACCGACAACGACGCGCCAAACCAGCACTTCGACCAAAGTTCTGTGGCGCTGCGCGTTGAGGGCCAGGTCGACCCCGTCTGGACGCTCGGCACGACCTTTCGCGCCAATGATTCGTATTACGAAAATCTTGGCAATTCAGACGATCATCTCGACGCATCGCTGACAACGCTTTACGCGACGGGAAAATTTTCCGATGTCTGGACCGGGCGCTTTCTCGCCGGCTATCATCAGGAATTTTACGACAGTGATTACTCGGGCGGAACTTACGGCAGCGACCTGCGCGATGCCAGCATCTCGACCGATCAAGAGATCAAACTCTCGGACGATGTCCGCCTGCTCGCCGGGGCCTATGGCCACCGCAGCAATTACGAGAGCACCAGTGGCGCGGATCAAGACCGCGATCGCTTCGGCGTTCATTCCGCACTCGAATGGGATGCGACCGACAAACTGACCACCACAGCGGCACTGCGTTGGGAGGACTATGAAGCGTATGGTGACGAACTGACTTGGCGGCTTGGTGCGATTCAGGAACTGGTGCCATCGACCTCGATTCGTGGCGGCATCGGCACCTCATTCCGCACACCGACTTACATCGATCTCTTTGGCTCATCGTGGGGCGTGGGCAATCCGAACCTTGAAGCGGAGTCCGCTACCGGCTGGGACATGGGAATCACGCACAAGATCCTTGGCCATCAGCTTGAAGCGACATGGTTTGAAAATCACATTCAAGACAAGATCGATACGCTTGTAAAACCCCCGGTCAACATCGCGGGCGAAACACGCACCCAAGGCATGGAGTTTGCGGTGCGCGGCGCAGCTATGGAAGAGACGGTCTCCTATCGCGCC
This sequence comes from Luteolibacter sp., assembly GCA_044361655.1. Taxonomy (GTDB): domain Bacteria; phylum Verrucomicrobiota; class Verrucomicrobiia; order Verrucomicrobiales; family Akkermansiaceae; genus Luteolibacter. The sequence continues at coordinate 4,854 of JBIKIK010000070.1, forward strand.
GCATGGACCTGGCTGCACGAAAGTCTCAGCGATCAACCTCGCAACGCGGCGACGGCTTCGCTCGATTGGAAGGCGACAGGAAAATCATTGATCGGTCTCGGCGCGACGCACCTGGCAAGCCACTCATGGGGTGGTGATCCGATCGACGCTTACACGGTCGCTCGTATTTACGGTTCCTATCAAGTCGCCGAGAAAGTTAAATTCCATACCCGCGTCGAAAACGTTCTAAACGAGGACTACGAACTTTACGGCGGCAATTCCGCTTTCGGCGCCCCGCTCATCAAAGGCACCGGCGCCGGAGTTTATGCCGGTGTGACGATCGATTGGTGATTCACCCTTTGTCGCGGCAGATGCTTTCGGGTGCCTGACGCGACATTCTGTTTGGCGCGGCTCAATGCGCCGCCAGCCAGTTCGGACCGGTGCCGTGCTCGACCTCGATCGGCACTCCATTGGGGAGAGGCAGGGCGGTTTTCATGGCATCGAGAATCTGCGGAACAAGCTTAGCTTCCTCGTCCGGCGCCAGATCGAATACCAATTCATCGTGCACCTGCAGCAGCATGCGGCTTTTGTACGATGAGCCTAGTAGTTGATCGATGCGGATCATGGCGAGTTTGATCATGTCGGCGGCCGTGCCCTGGATGGGGGTGTTGATCGCCGCCCGCTCGGCATTGGAGCGGATGTTTTGGTTGCCGGAGTTGATGTCTGCAAAGTGGCGGCGGCGGCCGCTGAGGGTTTCGACAAAGCCGCACTCGCGGGCTTCGGTGATTGTGTTTTCCATGAAAGCCTTGATGGCAGGGTATTCACGAAAGTAGGCCTCGATGATCGATGCCGCTTCCGCGCGCGGAATGGCAAGGCGCTGTGATAGACCGAAGGCTGAGATGCCATAAATGATGCCGAAGTTGACCATCTTGGCGGTGCGTCGCATGTCGTTGGTGACGGCATCGTTTGTCACGCCAAAAACTTTTGCCGCGGTGATCGTGTGGATATCAGCGTTGTTCTTGAAGGCCTCGATCATCGTCGCGTCGTTGGCGAGTGCGGCCATGACGCGCAGCTCGATCTGCGAGTAGTCGCAGGAAAGAAGCGTGAAACCTTTACGCGAGACAAAGGCCTTGCGGATGCCGCGTCCGGCCTCGGAGCGAACCGGGATGTTTTGCAAGTTGGGATCGGATGAGGCGAGGCGGCCTGTGGCGGCGACGAGTTGGTGGAAATGGGTGTGAATTCGCCCGGTCGATGGCACGATGTGCTGTGGCAGCGCGTCGAGATAGGTCGATTTGAGCTTGGTGGCTTCGCGCCATGCGAGGATGTCACCGATGATCGAATGCTTTCCCTCAAGGGTGCTGAGCGTCTGCTCATCGGTTTTGTACTGACCGGTTTTGGTTTTCTTCGCCTTGTCGATGAGGCCGAGGTGGTCGAAGAGAATTTCGCCGAGTTGTTTGGGCGAGGCGATGTTGAAGTTTCTGCCCGCATGCTGCTGGATGCTCTGCGCTAGCTGGTCAATTTGCTGCTGCAGTTCGACGCCGATCGATGCCAACGCACCGGTGTCGATCGCGATGCCTTCCATTTCCATGCGCGTGAGTACCGGCAAAAGCGGTGCTTCGATTTTTTCAAGGATGCGGTCTTGTCCGGACTCGGCGAGTTGTGCGCGATTTTTTTCGGAGAGTTGCCATGTCACATCCGCGTCCTCTGCAGCATACTCGGCCAACTTTTCCAACGGGATCGCCGCGACATCTAGGTCCTTGGACGATTTGCCTTTCGCCGCAAACGCGAAGAGATCGTCATTACCGGCATCCTCCTGCGCACCCTTCGGTGCGGCGATGTCAGCAAGCTTGATCGGCGAATAATTCAGCAAAATTTCCGCCAAATAATCCATCGAGTGCCTTCGATCGGGCGCGACCAAGGTGTCGGCGAGCATGGTGTCGAAGAATGGTCCGGCGACTTCGATGCCGTGATTGTGAAGCACGGTGAGATCGTATTTGAGATTGTGGCCGATCTTTTCGGCGGAGCTATTCAGCAGCGAACAAAGCTCGGGTTTGAGCCGCTCGTCATAGGGCAGATACCACGCCTCGTGGGCAGCCCATGAAAACGCGATTCCAAGCAACTTCGCCTCGAAGCGGTCAAGCGATGTGCTCTCGATGTCGAAGCAGAATGATTTTTGTTTTTTGAGTTCGGCAAAAAGCTGGGCCTCGAGTTCGCTTGCGTTGGCGAGATGGTAGCGGTGCGCGACATCTCGAATGGTGAGGCGCGTCTCGAAGAGTGTGGGGGTGCTTTCATCATTTTGCGCAGGGCCTTTCGACGAAACTCCCTCGCCAAATAGTCGCTTGGTGAGGGAGCGAAACTCGAATTCGTTGAAGAGCGACTTCACTGCCTCGTCATCGCGCGGGCACAGGGCAAGATCCTCCCAGCTCACCTCGACCGGCACATCGGTGATGATGGTGGCGAGTTCCTTCGACAACAAAGCTTGGTCGGAATGGGTCTCGACGAGTTCCTTTTGGCGGCCTTTGAGCGCGGCGGAATTTTCAATCAGCTTTTCTACCGAGCCAAACTCCGCGATGAGCTTCTGCGCCGTCTTCGGCCCGATGCCGGGCACTCCGGGAATGTTGTCCGAAGCATCACCCATCAGGCCAAGCAGGTCGATGATCTGATGCGGCTCGGAGACACCCCAGATTTCCGGCAACTCGGTGAGCCCGATCACCGCATGCTCGTCGCCCTTGCGGCCGGGTTTCCACATGAAAGTGTGCGGCGAAAGCAGCTGGG
>JBIKIK010000002.1:0-24489 GCA_044361655.1 Luteolibacter sp.
TGCATTCAAATCCCAAGATGCCTGATTCAATTCCGTATCGCACGGGCTATTACAATGAAGATTGGGGTTTTTGCCTGACGCAGAATGCATTGGATCAACTCGATGATGGTGAATATGATGTTTGCGTCGATACCGAGCTGTTTCATGGTGAGCTTAACTATGGCGAGTTGCTGATCCCTGGAATTGGCGATGAAGAGGTTTTGATTTCCTGTCATTGCTGCCACCCATCAATGGCGAATGACAACCTCTCGGGCATGGTCATGGCCGCCGAGCTTGCATCGCGCTTGTTGGATCAACCCTTGCGCTATTCCTATCGGTTCCTATTTGTTCCAGGTACGATCGGATCCATCGCATGGTTGGCATCGAATGAGTCATTGATACCACGAATCGCCTGTGGATTGGTGCTGGCCTGTGTGGGCGATCCGGGGGCTCTCACTTACAAGCGAACAAAAAGGAAAAGCTCACTGATCGATCGCGCGGTCGAATCGGTATTTCGAAGTTCATGTCCGGACGCGATCATTCGAGATTTCATGCCCTATGGCTATGACGAGCGTCAGTATGGTTCGCCGGGAATTAACCTCGCAATGGGATGTCTTAGCCGAAGCACCTATGGCTCATTTCCTGAGTATCATACAAGCGCCGACGACTTGTCATTCATCACTGCGGAGGCCTTGCAGGATTCTCTCGAAAAACTTGAGCGTGTCATGTTCACTGTCGATCAGAACACGCGCCATCTGAACCTCAAGCCGATGGCCGAGCCGATGCTGGGCAAATACGGATTGTACGACAAAACGGGAGGGGCAAAGTCGGGCGCCTTCAATGAGCTGGCCTTGTTGTGGGTGTTGGGTTTTTCCGACGGATCCAATGATTTGTTGGCGATATCGGAAATTTCCGGAATCGATTTCGAAATTATCCTTCAAGCCGCGCAGAGACTCAGCGAGGCAGGTTTGTTAGGCGAGTTGACCGAATGATGGAATGCTTTCCCATCGCATGCTGGTTTGTGATTTCATCAATGCAGACATTGCGAACTGCGCGGCACAGCCGTCCTCAAAGGTCGCATCAACCTCACGATTGATTTCTCCAGCGAGGCAGGCATCGACAAATCCGCGCATCATCATGTCCAGTGCGTGGGTTTTGCCGTCAGACGCTTCCGGCGGCAATACCAGATTGATCCATTCCGGTGAGTCGGGCCTTGAGGCTTTAAGAAAATCGACGCCGCCGCGGCTGAGCGCCGCCTTGAGTGCGCCCTCGCTGCCGATGACTTCGAGGTAGCCGAGCTCCGCAAAGGGCGGTGTGACGCGACTGATGAAAAATTGACCGCGTAGACCGTTTTGATGTTGGATCCATGCGTTGACGATGTCGTCAGTCTCGATCTCTATCATTTTGCCATTGTCCTTGTGGGGAAGCATGCGTGGGACGGTGTGCGTGTAGCCTATTACTGATTCGAGGGGGCCGAGCACATGGCGATGGATGTCGAACAAATGCGAGCCGAGGTCAAAGAGAAGCCCGGCCCCGGCGACATCTCGGCGATCGCGCCAGCTCGCTTTGCTGGTGGACGCCAGTCCATCCCAGCGGTCGTATTGGATCCGCGTGTGAAAGGGCGTGCCGATGTCGCCAGCAGCGATGCGGCGTCGCAGTTCGCGGATGCCGTAATTGTATCGGAAGGTGAAAGCGACTTGGTGAATTTTGCCGCTTAGTTTTGCCGCTTTGAGCATGGCGGCGGCCTCACTATCATTCATCGCAAGGGGCTTTTCGCAGAAGACATGCTTGCCATAATTGAGTGCCATGATCGCTTGGCTGGCATGAACCGAATTGGCGCTGGCGATCGTGACAGCGTCGATGTTTGGATCGGCGCAAAGGGCCTCGAGGTCAGCGGTTGCTTGCGGGATGCCGAATTTGTTAGCGAGTGATTTTGCTTTTTCCGCATCACGGCCATAGATCGCGCTGATTTCGGCATTGGGATGGGATAGGATGCCGGGGATGTGACAAACCTCGGCAAAGCTGCTGGTACCGATGATAGCAACCCTGAGTTTTTTACTTGGATTCATATGGGGGCATAATTTCACGATTCAGAAAAAATTATGATTTTTGGAAAGACTGCGATTCAGGGTGTTTTTCTCGTTGAACTCGAGAGAAATGAAGACGCGCGAGGCTGTTTTGCAAGGTCATTCTGCGAGTCAGAGTTTAGCGACGCGGGATTTCCCTTTCATGTATCGCAGGCTAACCTGTCGAAAAGCCGCGGCAAAGGAACGATTCGTGGCATGCATTATCAGGCATTTGGCATTCATGAGGCCAAGGTCGTGCGATGCATTCGCGGTGCCGTTTGGGATGTCGTTGTCGACATGAGGGAAGGGTCGCCGACGATGCTTCAGCATCTCGCTTTTGAACTGAGCGATGCCAATGGGCTTGCGTTGTGCATTCCGGATGGAGTTGCCCACGGGCATCAGGCTCTCACTGATGAGGCTGACCTTTTTTACCTCATGGATGGATCCTATCAGACGGGTCACGAGGCGGGGTTGCGATACGATGACCCCGCCATCGGCATCCGCTGGCCCCTGCCATTGAACAGGATCAGCCGCCGTGATCATTCATGGCCTTTGCTGGGTGTGGAATGATTTGTCGTTTGAATTGCATGCATCATGGATCAACCCAAGCCGAGTGTTGCGATTGTGGTGCCGTGGCCGGGCAATGACGCATTGACCGAATCGCAGCGCATTTCGCTAAAGCATTTGCAGCGCTATCTAGGCGCTCATGATATCTATCTGATCGCACCGTGGTGGTCACGTTGCCGTATTGATGGAATCAAAACCATGCGTTTTCGGGCGCGATATTTCGGATCGTCCGCCGCTCATGGCTTGTTGTTGATGACGAAGGGATTTTACAAAAAATTTAGGCACTATGAGCATGTCTTGTTTTACCACCTCGACAGTCTCGTGTTTTCTAACGAATTGGCTGAGTGGTGTGACAAGGATCATGACTACATCGGCGCGCCATGGTTCAAGTGCGGGGATAGCCCATGGGTCGATCGAGCGAGAGTGGGCAATGGCGGCTTTGCATTATTGAGAGTATCCAAAGCGATCGAGGCGCTTAAGGCGAGGCATCGTTACATTCGGGGAAGTCGTTGGCTTGATTTGCATGTCATGTGGACGCCGGAGTTTGTCGTCCATTGGATGGAGCGTCTTGCGAAATGGTTTCCGAATTCGAAGACGCTTGGGCGCTTGGTGGATGAACGGCGGCAGTTTATGGATCCAGCGACCAACAATCGTAACAACGACATCTTTTGGTCGGATATTGCAAAGTATTACCTTCCCGGATTTCGCGTCGCGTCATTTCACGAAGGATTGCGATTTGCGTTCGAGGTTTCGCCACGCGAATGCTTACGCATGAATCACGGGCAAATGCCTTTTGGTTGTCATGCGTGGGAACGCTATGACCGTGAGTTTTGGAAGCCGCATCTGTTGGCATGAACATCAATTCCTTTCCATCTGCACCAACAGGGGCTGAAGCTTGGCCATGGAGCGTGCCAAAACACGATCCGCCATTGTTGCAGGTGCCGGGGATGCAACTTCCAAAGATCAGTCTCATCACGCCGAGTTTCAACCAAGCCGCATACCTCGAAGAAACGATTCGCTCGGTGCTATTGCAGCGCTATCCGAACCTCGAATACATCATTGTCGATGGGGGCAGTCATGATGGTTCGGTCGACATCATCAAAAAATATGAACCATGGCTCGCCAGTTGGAGTAGTGGGCCGGACGAGGGGCAATCGGACGCGATCAATCTCGGATTTCGCATGTCGAGCGGCGACATCGTTAGTTGGTTGTGCAGCGATGATCTTTTGCGTCCTGACGCTTTATGGAAAGTGGCCTTTGAGTTCATGCGTGAGCCGAAGACAGATGTGTTAGCCGGAGCATGCAGATTGCAATACGACTGCGATGGCGGGCGCATTCACGATAGCGCCGTGGTAGGTTCCGAATGGGAGTCCCATCCCTATTCCGACGGTATCTGGCAGCCGAGTTGTTTTTTCCGAAGGTCGGCGGTGGCGAGAGAATTCTTGGTCGATGAAAACTTGCATTACTGCATGGACCGCGAGCTTTGGTGTCACTTTGTGCAGAACGAAAAAAATTGGCGGCGTAGCGAAGAAGTGCTGAGTCATTACCGATATACTGGTGCGAACAAATCGGTGGTCGGCAATGATGCGATCATCGACGAGTTGGTGGTGTTGTTCAATCGTCATGTCCCTGCCTGCTTGTTTCTTCCGGAGATTTTGCGGGATATATGGATGCCATTGGTGCAACGCGGAATGCGGCAGGATTCAGGGCTGAAACGTCTGGCTTCTGCGCTTGGCGCCAAGGCCTTGGCTGGTGCCTTGCTCGCGCTTTACCCGCGACGGCATGTGCGGAATTTGCAGCGCGAGATTTATGCGTACACCGTTTGGTAATTATACATGAAAGTGGCATTTGTTTCGACTATGGCCGGCCTTGCGTGGGGTGGCAGTGAGGAATTGTGGAGTCGCACGGCGATGCGCTTATGCGGCCTTGGGCATGAGGTTCAGTGTTCGGTGATCAAATGGGATCAACAGCATCCGGCGATCGACAATCTTGCGGCTTGTGGTGCTCGCATGCACTATCGACCGAGGCGCAAATCGCTGATGCTGCGCATGGCCGAACGGATGATTTCCCGTGACGCCTCTCCAGCGGTTGATGCGGCCTCGATGCGTTGGTTGAATTCATTCAAGCCGGATATTGTCGTCATCTCGCAGGGCGGACCATGGGAGGGACTGCCATGGATGAGTGCATGCAGGAAGCTTGGCTTGAAATATGCGCTGGTGGTGCATGCGCATCATGAGGCATGGTGGCCGATGGATTCGTGGGTCATTGATTTGCGAAACGGTTTGGAGATCGCTGAAAGCGTTTATTTCGTTTCCAATGCGAACCGGCGGTTGATGGAACTCCAGTGCGGCATGGAACTGGTCAATGCTGAGATCGTAAGCAACCCATGGAATGTCGCGCACGAGTTTGATTTACCGGAACTTGAAATGGAAGGCCCGCTGCGACTCGCGTGTGTGGGCAGACTCGATCCGATGGCGAAGGGTCAGGACCTTGTGTTGCAGGTCATGGCGATGCGCAAATGGAGGCTTCGTCCGCTCGAGGTGAGTTTTTATGGCACGGGGCCGTATCTTCAAAGCCTCGAACGGATGGCTAAAATGTGTGCGGCTGAAAATGTGAATTTTTTGGGTCAGACTGACGATGTGCGTGCCATTTGGGAGAGCCATCATGGCCTGCTCATGCCATCGCGTTATGAAGGTTTACCGTTAGCAATCATCGAGGCGATGCTGTGCGAGCGCATTGTGGTGGCAACGGATGTTGCGGGCAATGCCGAGCATGTGCGCGACGGCATCGATGGTTTCATCGCCGAGGCGCCCACGGTTCGGCATTTGGATGAGGCACTTGAGCGAGCGTGGCAGCGTCGTCATGAATGGCCAGCGATGGCAAAAACCGCCAAACAACGCTTGCTCGCGGTGATGCCCGAGGATCCGGTTGGGGCGTTTGTGACGCGTTTGCAGTGTTTGCTCGCTGTTTGATGCGGCGTGTTGTCTTGATGCCTTGATGAAAGCAAGCATCGTCATTGTGACGCGCAATCGTGCCGAGCATCTTGCTGCTACGCTTGATTCCTTGCGGCAGGTGGTGGTGCCGATGGGCTTGAATTGCGAGTTGATGGTGATCGATAACGGATCGACCGATGAAACTGCTTCTGTGGTGGGTTCTTTTGCCCATGACGGCATTTCGGTGCGGCATGTTTTCGAAGAAAAGCGCGGCAAGAGTGCCGGAATGAACCGGGCATTCATTGAAGCGCGTGGTGATTCCATCCTTTCTGCTGATGATGATGTGAGGTTTCCCGCTGACTGGATCAGCGGAATGCTTGAGCCCATGGTTGACGCGGGTGCCGATGCGGTCGCGGGTGGTGTGGTCTTGGCGCCCGATTTGTTGCGTCCGTGGATGACGCCAATGCATCGCGCTTGGTTGGCGGAGACCTGCTGGCTCGATCGTGGCAAGCCGCAGTCGTATGTCGGTGCCAACATGGCGATCGCGCGCCATGTACTCAACAAGGTGCCAAATTACGATCGATCACTTGGACCCGGTGGATTGGGCTATTGCGATGATGTGTTGTTTTCATCCCAATTGATTCGTGCAGGTTATCGCATTGCAGACGGCCTTGATGTCTGCGTTGTGCATCATCCGGAAAAGGATCGTCTGACAAAAAATGCTTGGCTCGATGCCGCGTGGAGCCGCGGATTGTCGCAGGCCTATGTGGGTCATCACTGGGATCATTGGCCATGCCGTGGTGGGGTGCTCAAGCCCGCCCGCACGGCAGCTGCGTTGGGTTGGTGGCGAATGAGGCATTCGAAAGCATCGGTCGGTGATGGATGCGACGAAACGGAACTGCGTTTGGTCTTTGAACACGCCACGGTAGTCGGCCATTTGAAGCAGGCGAAACATTCAAGATTATATGAAAAACACGGCCTCCGGGCATGCGGGAATTGCATGCATGGATGATGTGCCTTGCGACAATCTCGTGAGCGTCATCATCCCGACCTACAACCGCGCGGAGCAGGTCGGCGAGGCGGTGCAAAGCGTGTTGAATCAGACATGGCGACACTGTGAGGTGATCGTGGTTGATGATGGGTCGACTGATGGTACTCACGATGCACTTGAGGCATTTGGTGATCGGATCCGATATGTCAAAACCGAGAATCATGGTGTGGCGGCTGCCAGAAACCGTGGCATTCGCGAATCAAGGGGATCATGGATCGCATTTCTCGACTCCGACGACCTCTGGCATCCTTCCAAAATCGAGAGGCAAATGCTGGCACTGCGCGAGCTCGATGCGGCGGTTTGCTTTTGCATGAGCGTCGATGAGGATGGTTTGGCGCTTGATGATTTGCCATTGATGAATTCCGGCAACCAATCATGTGGTGCAAAGTACTACACGCGCCGTGACTGCTCGATTTTTCTTTATCAGCGTCATCCCTTCATCCAATCGATGTTGGTGCGGCGCTCATGCCTGCGTGGGAGTACGCCTTTTGATGAGTCCTTGCGTGTGGCTGAGGATACGCGACTCATTCACCGCCTCGTTTTGGCGAATGGTTTCGTCGCGCTCAACCAGCAACTTGTGCGAGTGCAGCGTATGCGTGCAACGCCTGGCTTGTCCGATGACATGGATGCGGGTGCAGCGTATAGCAGGTACGACTGCTACTTGCGCGTACAAGTGCAGGCTTATCGCCGATTGTTGAAAATTGATCCTATCGCGGCGCGTTTCGTTCGGCGCAACATGGGATATTTTTCATCGCGACTGGGCGAAATTGCCTGTGCAATCGGATGTCGTGAGGCGGCGTTTTCGCATGCGCGATCGGGACTTGGCTTGTGGAGCGGCCCAAAGGCTCTCGCGAGAAACCTAATGGTCCTGATGGCTTATCCGGCCTCGCAAAAATGGTTTTCCAAAAAGTGGCGTGTGACGCCAGAGGCTCATGTGGTTTGATGAAAATTACCATCGCACCGTTAGTACTCGCGATTCGCCTGTGGTCGTTGTCGGGTCTGGAGGTCGGCTCGGTTCGGTGCTGGCTGGGCAGATTTCAAAGCATCGTCGAGTGATCGCTCTGGGTCGCGGTGATCTTGATCTTTCCGATGGTGGATCGATCCGGCGTGTGCTCGGTGCGATTGATTACGGGTGGCTATTTTTGACAGCCGCGTTGACTGATGTCGATTACTGCGAAACGCATCCGCGCGAGGCGTATGTGATCAATGCCGAGGCCGCGGGAGCCATTGCTGAGATTTCAGCAGAAAAATGCGCGCATGTGACTTACCTCAGCACCGACATGGTTTTCGACGGATCGAATGCCGTTCCATATCGTGAGACAGATCCGCCATTGCCGATTAGTGTGTATGGTCACACCAAGCATGACGGAGAGCGTCGGGTGCTTGCGGCATCGGGAGGGAATTTGGTGGCGCGTGTTTCATGGTTGTTTGGTCCGTCTCGGCCGGGCTTTCCCGAGTGGATTGTGCGTCAGGCAGCATCATGCGAGTACCCGGCACTGCCTGAGGATAAATTTGCACGACCCACTTACACGGTTGATCTCGCCGAATGGTTGGAGGCTTTGGTTTTTGGAAATGATGAGGGTTCGGCGTCGGGAGTGGTGCATCTTTGCAATGACGGGACATGTTCGTGGAAGGAATGGGGCGAGGCTTGTGTCGAGTTTGCACGAATGCTCGGAATGAAGAATTTGGCACAAAAAATCACAGGAATTTCACTAGCGGATGTTGAGGCATTCATCGCATCGCGTCCTTTGAATTCCGCTATGTGCACCGGAAAATTTTCAAAGCTGACCGGCATTCGTCCTCGTCCGTGGAGCGAGGCATTACGCCATTTCGTGATACAAGGCGAAGCCTTCCGAGCCTAATCAATCCATGCGTGAATCGTTCGCGCTCACCCAATCCATTGCTTTCATGAGAATACTCGTTACCGGCGGCGCCGGATTCATCGGATCAAATTTCGTCAGACACCTGCTTGGGAAATGCCCCGGCGAGGTGGGCATGGTCGTCGAGAAAGTGGTCAATCTCGACAAGCTTACCTATGCGGGAAACTGCGCTAGCCTTGCGGATCTTGAGAATGATTCGCGACATGTTTTTGTCGAGGGGGGCATCAGCGATAGCGCTCTGGTGGGTAAATTGCTGCATGAGCATCGGATCGATTCCATCGTGCATCTGGCTGCCGAGTCGCATGTCGACCGATCGCTCGAGAATGCGGCAGATTTCATCAACACGAATGTGATCGGTACGCAGCGCTTGCTTGAAGCGTTTTACCGTTACCTTGGAAAAAGCGGCCGTCGCGATGGACGGATGTGCTCCCTGGCCGATGGTGGATCAGGCGTATTCCTCAATGTCTCGACCGATGAGGTTTACGGTTCGCTTGAGACTGGCGATGCGCCGTTTTGCGAGGATTCGCCCTATGCGCCCAACAGTCCGTACAGCGCGAGCAAGGCTGCAGGGGATCACATGGCTCGTGCGTACTTCAAAAGCTTTGGGGTGCCTGTGATCACCACTCACTGCTCGAACAACTATGGCCCATTTCAGTTTCCGGAAAAATTGATACCCCTGATGATACGCAAAGCAACGCGTGGAGAGGAGCTGCCGGTCTATGGCGATGGCGGAAATGTTCGTGACTGGATCCATGTGTCGGATCACTGCAGCGCCTTATGCACCGCTCTTTTCAAAGGAATGCCGGGTCGCAATTACCTGATCGGCAGCCGCTGCGCAAAGAGCAACCTCGAGGTCGTTCACGAGATCATCGACATCGTTCGGGAAATGATGCCATCTGGCGAGCACACGATCAGCCATGACTTGATTCGCTTTGTTGAGGATCGGCCCGGTCATGACCGTCGCTATGCGGTTGACCCGACGCGCATCGAAAAAGAGCTCGGATGGCGCGCGAAAACGAATTTTCGAGACGGTCTTCGTGAAACCGTGCGCTGGTACATCGAACACGAGGAATGGATCCGTGGAATCGAACACAAAAGCTATCTCGGGCAACGCCTGGGGCTGAGAGGAGTTCTGGAATGATACAGGACATTCTGACGGACGGCATTGGAATGACTGCGGAGAAATCTCGCACGCGGCGGGGGATCATCCTTGCTGGGGGAACTGGCAGTCGGCTTTTTCCGATCACGCATTCCGTCTGCAAGCAACTCGTTCCGGTTTATGACAAGCCGATGATTTATTATCCGCTTTCGATGCTGATGCTTGCCGGGATACGAGAGATTCTGGTGATTGTGAATCCGCGCGATCTTGGCGGATTTCATGCTTTGATGGGTGATGGTTCGCAATGGGGTCTTGATATTTTTTATGCCGAACAGGAGCGCGCGGATGGTCTCGCGCAGGCTTTTTTGATTGGTGAGGAGTTCATTGAAGGGGAGCCGGTGTGTTTGGTGTTGGGCGACAACTTGATGCATGGCGAGGCCTTGCCGGATACGCTTTTGAATGCGTCTGAAAGAACCCATGGCGCGACAGTTTTTGGGTGTGAGGTAGAGGCTCCCGAACAATTTGGGGTGATCGAATTCGATGAAGATGGCGTGGCTATTTCGCTTGAGGAAAAGCCTGATTTACCGAAGTCAAATTATGCCGTGCCAGGCGTTTATTTTTACGATGACAAAGTGGTTGATTATGCGCGGTGCCTGCGACCATCCGCGCGCGGCGAGCTTGAGATCACCGACTTGAACCGAGTCTATCTCGAGCGTGGCGAGTTGAATGTTGAGCTGCTTGATGATGGCATTGCATGGTTCGACACCGGGCTGCCTGAATCATTGGCCGAGGCATCGCACTTTGTGCGAGGCATCCAAGAGCGCGATGGGTGCAAGATTGCGTGCCCTGAGGAAATCGCATTGGCGCAAGGGATGATCGATCGCGACAGGTACGATGAATCGGTCGCCAAGTACGAGGGCACGCCGTACGGCGAATATCTAAAGCAGCTTTAGTGCAGTTCGAAAAAACGATGAATATGGCGATTCAAAATTCATGGAAAGGTTTGCGGCCGCAGGCGAGGTCGAGGTTGGAAACGAGAAACTACGCATCTGGTTCTTTGGCGAAGTGCGTTTCCGGCGATGGCATCGGCGTGATGGATGCGATTTCGTCCCGCGCGGAATTGGCGGATTGCTGGATTCCGGGTGTGGAAGTTTTTCCGCGCAAAGTTTATCCGCAAAAGGGCAGGGGACATTTTGCGGAGCTCGCACGCATGGATGACGGCGTGCTTTCGAGGATCGGGCTTTTTCCGAGTCAGTGGGCATCGGCGATGATGCATCGCGACAGCGCGAAGGGTTTCCACATTCATCCGCCATACCTGCCCGATGGTGTAGATCCGGCTGAATGGTTTCATGGGCTTTATGTCGAGTATCCCGAAGAGTATTCGCGCAGGCCGTATGGTCTTGAGCAATGGGATGTGATGTTTTTCCTGACGGGTATCTGCGAGATGATTCTTGTGGATGAGAGGGACGGCATGCTGCGGCGTGTCATGCGTTTGATCATCTCCGGCGACATGCGAAGTGGGCCCGATACCGGTGGGGTGGTGATTCCGCCAGGCGTGGGTCATGCGATTCGCAGTATTGGCGCGGAGGATCTCATCATGGTCTACGGCACCAGCACATCCTTCAACCCGCAATGGGAAGGACGCATCGCAAGCCGCGTGGAGAAAGCGTCGCTGCCGGAAGATTGGATCGACCACCTCGAGTGGGGGATTTGAGCGAAAAACTGAAATTTTTTATCCCGATAGTGAACAAGTAGAAAAATGAATATCATGAAGACAAAAAGTAAAGATGGAGTCGGCAGGCGGACATGCGGCCTGATCATTGGAACCTTGTCGGCATTGGCATTGGCCGCCGGTTTGGTTGGTTGCGGGAATGGCGGCAGCTCGGCGGCCATTCCATCGGAAGCGAGGATCGCCGGCTTCGGCGGTGTCTTGTCGCCGGGTGATGAAGTGAAGGTGACCTTTCGCGGGGCGCCTGAGTTGGACACACGTCAGAAGATTCCTGCCAATGGCAGGTTGAGCCTGCCGACGGTTGGTGATGTGCAGGCAGCCGGTCAGACGATTGGTGGCCTTCAGTCGAGCTTGATGGCGCGTTACCAGCCGCACCTGCAGGACCCGAATGTGCAAGTATCCTTGGAGAACGCCGCGGCGGGCGTTTATGTCTCGGGCGAGGTCCTGCGGCCGGGTAGGATCCCGCTTGATCGTCCAATGACCGTGCTTGAGGCGGTTATGGAAAGTGGTGGATTCACGCGCATGGCCAATCCGAAGCAAGTCGTGCTGGTGCGCAACCAGAATGGCAAAAGCATGCGGTATTTGCTCAACATGAACGACACGCTCACATCGGCGCAAAGCAGCCCGTTTTATGTGAGGCCCTATGATGTCATCTATGTGAAACAGAGCGTTTGGTAAAACGGCGTTTTTGTTGATGGCGATGCGTCGCCTTACATTACGATCAAATACAAAAAAACCCGACGGGAAACCGCCGGGTTTTTTTGTGTTTGTGAAACAGCGCCCTTTTCGGTGCAGGGGCAAATTTTTTCATTCATTTTCAGTTCGACATCCCGAAAATTTTCGTGACGATAAATCCCGTCATGAGTGAGCCGCTGGCATTTTTCCGTGCGATGGCCGATGAGACGCGCTGGCGGATTGTCCGTCTGGTGGCGGATCGTGCGTTGTGCGTCTGTGAGTTGGCGGACATCCTCGAAATGCCGCAGTCGTCGGTATCAAGCCATGTGCAAATCATCCGCAAGGCGGGCATGCTTGAGAGTGAGACCTGCGGGAAATGGACATATTTTCGCATCGCGCGCGGGCATTTGCCTTTGTTGCGGGCGGTGCTGAAAAACTTCCCTGGCAGTGGACTGCGTGCTGCGGATCTGAAGCGGGCGGAAGCGCGCATGGCGCGACGCGAAGGCAGCTGCTGCCCGGGTCCGGTGAAGCTCGCAAAATTCGCCAAAACCACGATCAAGCCATGAATCTTTCCGAACTCAAATCCCTCTTGGCCGAGCATTCGCAGCGGCATTTTCGTTTGGCCCTGCCCGATGGTTCGGCGGTTCCTGTTTCCTTCCACATCACCGAAGTGGGCGTCGTGAAAAAAACCTTCATCGACTGCGGCGGCAAGCTGCGCGAGCGGTCAAACTGCCTGCTGCAAGTGTGGGTGGGCGAAGATTACGACCACCGCATCGAGACCGGCAAGATGGCCGGGATCCTTGAAAAGGCGCAGTCGATTTTTCCCGATGATGGCGTGCCGGTGGAGATCGAGTACGAGGACCGCGTCATTTCGCAATACACCATCGATGGCTTTGAGCTCACGGTCGATGCGGTGGTGTTGCGTCTTGCGCACAAGCATACCGAGTGCCTCGCGCCCGAGCTTTGTGGTCTCCCATCCATCGGGCGACTTCCCGCGATCGGCGGCAAGTCGCCATGCTGCGGACCGGGCGGTAGCTGCTGAAATTTTTACATCAACCAAACCATGAAATCACCTGCCATCCTGATTCTCTGCACCGGTAACAGCTGCCGGTCCCACCTTGCCGAAGGCATCCTCCAAGCCGCGCTCGGCGACAATTACCGCGTCGAAAGCGCGGGCTCGAAGCCCGCTGGCTATGTCCATCCGCTCGGCATCAAGGCGATGGCCGAAATCGGCATCGACATCAGCGATCATCGCTCGAAGCACCTTGACGAATTCCTCAACGACCAAGTCGAAACGGTGATCACCGTTTGCGGCAACGCTGATCAGGCATGCCCGGTTTTCCCCGGTCAGCTGAATCGTCATCATTGGGGCTTCGACGATCCCGCGCACGCCACCGGTAGCGAGGATGAGCAAATGGCGGTGTTCCGCCGCGTGCGTGATGAGATTTGCCGCGTGTTCGAAGCCTACGCCGCGGGGCTTCTTGATGCGGCGAAGCGCGCGAATGCCTGATCGCTCATCCGCCTCGCACTTTCACTCAAGCGCTTCGAAATGATAGCGTCCGCCCTTCGCGGTGACGCGTGGAGCGCGCTGTTTTTCCTCAAAGTGGTCGTAGCCTTCCTTGAGGTTCTCCCAATGCGCGTGCCATTTGGAATCCTTTTCCATGTCCATGCGTTGCGGGGTCATGCGGAAGGGAAAAATGTGCACGGAAAAAGCAGCTTGGCCGCCGCTGTGCGCCGCCGTGCAGATGGTGTAGATTTCCTCGATCACTTCATCGGTCATCGCGAGGCAGCCGGTAGAAACACGGTCGCCGTGGATCATGATCGCGCTGCCGGTGCGATCGAGCGATCGGTCGAGGGCATTCGGGTAGCCGATGTTGAAGGCCAAGTGAAAGCGGCTGTTGGGATTCATTGCCGAGGGTGGAACGGCGTAGAATCCTTCCGGCACTTGGCGGTCGCCCTCAGCGAGTTTTGGGCCGAGCGTTCCGGATGCGGCGGCGATTGGGTAGCGGCGGAAAAGTTCGTAGCGGCGGGTGGATTGGTTCTCGATGAAAAGTTCAAGCACCCGCTCTTCCTTGAAGGCGCGAATGAAGACCTCATCGCCGAGTTTCAAATTTTTTTCCGCAAGCGCCGTCTCGAGGGAAGGTTGCACCCGACCAGCGGCGGCCTCGACTTGGGGCAGGGATGAGGTGTCCATTTTGGCTGACCGTTTTTCGCAGGACACGCTGCACGCGAGCAGCAGAAAAACGCAGAATGCGGGTTTTTTCACGGACTGAGGGCAATGATGGGCGGGGCTTTGGGGATTTCCACAAAATTTTTGGCAGCGGAGGCAACAAAGAGCGCTTTGTGTCTATTTCAAGAGACAGGTTGCAGGTCCGGCGGTTTTAAGCGACAAGGAAAGCGTCACCCATGACCCAACTACTGATCGAACCCGCCCGCCGCACCGGATGCGAGGACCTTGCTACACTCGACGAGGTGCTGCGCAATGCCGCGCAACGCCAGTGCTCGCCGATCGACGATGTGCTGGATGCCGGGGTCGTCGACGAGGAGCGATACATGCGCGAGCTTGCTCATGATCTGGGCATGGAGTGGCTGGATGTCATCCCGATCGCCGAGGTGCCTCTGCCACTGCGTGAAGCCTGCGGCCCGCGGATCGCCCTGCGCCATCGCCTGCTGCCGGTGGAAATCACCGAAGTCAACGGCGTCAAGCGCCTCAAGCTTGCGACCTTCGATCCCTTCAACCTCGTCGCGAGACAAGCCGCCGCGCAGGAACTCGCGCTGCCGATCGATTGGTGCATGACCTCACGCAAGCGCCTGCACGAAGCGCTTCGTCGGCTTTACGGCGTGGGTGCCGACACCTTTGAACAAATCCTCGAGGGCCGCGATTTTGATTACGACCACCTCGATGCCGGCGAGGACGAGGCAAATGTCATCGACCAAGACGACGATGAGGAGGCGAGCGTCGTCAAATTCGTCAATCAGATCATCCGCGAGGCGCTCGACCAACGCGCGACCGACATCCATGTCGAGCCGCTGAGCACGAATCTGCGCATTCGTTACCGCATCGACGGCCGCCTGATCGAAGTCGCGGTGCCGGAAAACATCAAGGCGCTGCAGAGCTCGGTGATTGCGCGTTTGAAAATCATGGCGCGCCTCGACATCGCCGAGCGCCGAGTGCCGCAGGACGGCCGCATCAACCTGCAATTTGAAGGCCAGACCATCGACGTCCGCGTGGCGACGGTGCCAACGGTCGAGGGCGAAAGTGTTTCACTGCGTTTGCTCAACCAGGAAAAATTCAATCTCGCGAAGCTCGGCATGGAGCCATTCGTGCAGAAAAAAATCGAAGCCCTGCTTCACCTTCCCAACGGCATCATCCTCATCACCGGTCCGACGGGGTCAGGAAAATCGACGAGCCTTTATTCCTTCCTCAGCGAAGTGAACCACCCCGAGCGCCGCATCGTCACGGTCGAGGATCCGGTTGAAAACAAACTCACCGGCGTGATGCAAATCGCGGTGAAGTCGGAAATTGGTCTCACCTTTGCCAACGCGTTGCGCTCGATCCTGCGTGCCGATCCGAACATCGTGATGATCGGAGAGATCCGCGACCTTGAGACGGCGGAGATCGCGATCCGCGCATCACTGACCGGTCACTTGGTTTTCTCCACTCTTCACACCAACGACGCGATGGGCGGAATCAGCCGCCTCGTCGACATGGGGGTTGAGCCTTTCCTTGTTTCCGCCGCGGTGCGTGCCTTCCTCGCGCAGCGCCTGGTGAGAAAACTTTGCACAAACTGCCGCGTGCCGCGCGAGGTTAGCCTCGTCGATCGCCGCAACCTTGGCATCCCGGACGAGCTTCAGGGCACAATCTACTCGCCGGGTGGATGCGACCGTTGCCGTGCCACGGGCTTTTCCGGACGACTTGCGATTTACGAAGTTGTGTTGCTGACTCCTGCGATGCAGGAGCTCGTCGCCCACGGTGCGCCCGCTCCGAAGATGCGTGATCAGGCGCTGCGCGATGGCTATGTGCCGATGCGCACCTACGGCTGGTACAAGGTATTGCAGGGTCTTACCACCATCGAGGAAGTGATATCGGTGACCTCATCCGACATCGGTGGCGGTGATGATTGAACCGTAATGCTCGCCCGTTCATTTAATTTGTCATGCCTGTCTTCGCTTACAAAGCACTCAACTCCCAAGGCTCAGTCACGAGCGGCGAGCTCGATGCGGCGGATCGTCCCGAGGCCTTGCGCATGCTCGATCGCAAGGGGCTTCAACCGGTCAACCTTCGCGAAACGGCGGGAATCGTCACTGCTGCGGGAAAAGGTGCGAAACCAAAATCCGATGAGGCAGCGGCCGCTTCAACAAAGCCCGATGAAGCACCGATTCCTGAAGGTCCGATCAAGCTCAAGCGCCAGGAAGTTGTGCTCTTCACGGAAGAGTTGTCCGACATGCTCGGTGCCGGCTTGCAACTCGAGCCGGCATTGAAGTCGATGGAAAACCGCCAGGAACTTGGCAACCTCAAGGCTGTTTCTTACAAGATCAGGCAGATCGTGCGCGATGGTGTTAATTTCTCTGTCGCACTGAAAAAAGTAAGCCCGAGCTTCGGGCCGCTTTATTGCTCGCTCGCCGCAGCGGGCGAAGCATCGGGCGCGCTCGACACGATCCTCAAGCGTCAGGCGCATTACCTCAAGACGCTCGCCGAGCTGCAGAGCCGACTCGTGCTGGCGATGATTTATCCGGCCTTCCTCGTGCTGGCCGGCATCGGGGTGTCGATCGTGTTTGTCACAACGCTGATCCCACAACTCACGCAGTTGATCGAGAGCACGCCCGGTGGAAAAATCCCACTGGGTGCTGCCATCTTGATCGGCGCTTCGGAGTTTCTCTCGAAGTGGTGGCTGGTGATTTTGCTTCTGCTCGTTGCCGCATTCATCTTCTTCAAGGCATGGAAGGACAACGAGGAGAACAAACCCGCGTGGGACCGCATCAAGCTGCGTTTGCCGCTGCTTGGCCCGGTCATCACCAGCCGCTTCTATGTGCAGTTTCTCGAAACGATGGCGAACCTTGTTGGCAATGGCTTGCCGCTGCTGCGCGCCCTCGAGCTTTCCCGCGATGCCACGCAAAACCGCTCGCTGCGCGCCGGTCTCGACAAAGTAATCGAACAAGTCGGCGACGGCCGCTCGTTTTCCAAAGCGCTCATCCGCACCGGCGCTTTTCCGCCCCTCCTCATCGACATGATATCCGTCGGCGAACAAACTGGAAAAATCGACCAGTCACTGCGCCGCTCGGCCGAACGCTATGACAAGGAACTCGACAAGGACCTTCAGCGGATCATGGCCCTGATCATGCCAACGGTTCTGATCATCATGGCCGGCCTCATCGGCACCATGGCCTACCTGATGATCACCGCGATCTTCCAGACAATCTCGAATTTGGGTTAGGGGCTTAGATTGTCGGTAAGCGGCTTCCTCAAGGGGGGCGCGGGCAGCCTGTCCGCTATGGCGCCTGCGGCGCTGCATGGCCGCATCGCCCTACTTTGGAGCTTTGTAACCGCATGTACCATGTTACGGGATGAATTCTGCTGTAAGCACCACATTCATCGAAACAAAAAACCCGACGGAATACCGCCGGGTTTTTTTGTTCGTGAATTTCGAAATGCTACTACGCGATCATTTCCTCTTCGCGTTCTGCATCGCTTGGGAAAACCAGTCGTTGTTGGATGCGCCTTGATTACCCGAAGGGCCTTGATTGCGGTTGGGTTGGCGTGCTGGTCCTCGGTCATCGGGGCTTGAGCGGCGGTTTTCGAGATCGGGCTTCGACTTCATCGAGAGTGCGATTCGGTTGCGCTTGAGGTCGACCTCGACAACGGTGGCCTGAACTTTTTGGCCGACCTTTACCACCTCGGAGGCATCGCGCACGAAGTGGTCGGCGAGTTGGCTGACATGGACGAGCCCGTCCTGATGAACGCCGATATCGACGAACGCGCCAAATGCAGTGACATTGGTGACGATGCCCGGTAGCTTCATTCCGGGTTGGAGGTCGGAGGGTTTCTCCACGCCTTCCTGGAACGAGAAAAGTTCGAATTGCTTGCGCGGATCGCGTCCGGGTTTGGCGAGTTCGTTGATGATGTCTTGCAGCGTCGGAAGTCCGACATCGTCGCTGACATAGCGTTTGAGGTCGATCTTCTTGCGCGCGTCTTCGTTGCCGATGAGTTGATCCGTGGCGCATCCGGCGTCGGCGGCCATGCGTTCGACGAGCGTGTAGCGTTCCGGGTGGACGGCCGAGGCATCGAGCGGATGCTTGCCGTCGCGAACGCGGAGGAATCCGGCAGCTTGCTCGAAGGCTTTCTCTCCAAGCCTTGGCACTTTTTTGAGTTCCTCGCGCGATTGAAAGGCACCGTTTTCATTGCGCCATGCGACGATGTTTTCGGCGAGGGTCGAGTTGAGTCCCGAGACATAGGAAAGCAGTTGTTTCGATGCCGTGTTGAGTTCGACGCCGACCGCGTTGACACAGGAAATGACCGTGTCGTCGAGGCTGGTCTTGAGCGCGCGTTGTTCGACATCGTGTTGGTATTGGCCAACACCGATGGATTTCGGATCGATCTTCACCAGCTCCGCGAGAGGATCCATGAGGCGGCGGCCAATCGAAACCGCGCCGCGAACGGTGACATCCTCGTTGGGGAATTCCTCGCGTGCGACATCGGATGCCGAGTAGATCGAGGCACCGCTTTCGTTGACCATGATCACCGGAATTGATGCGGGCAGTTTCAGTTTTTTGACAAAGGCCTCGGTTTCACGGCTCGCGGTGCCGTTACCGATGGCGATGGATTCGATGCTGTATTTTTTGATTAGCGTCGTGAGTTCGACTGCGGCTTCATAGAGTTGCGTGTTCGATCCTGCCGTCGCGTGCAAGACGGTGTGGTGCAGGAGTTTACCCGAGGCATCGAGCACCACGGTTTTGCAACCGGTTCGAAATCCGGGGTCAATCGCCAAGAGGCGCCTGCCACCAAGCGGTGATGCGAGCAGGAGTTCGCGCAGGTTTTCGGCAAACACGCCGATCGCGGTTTCGTCGGCGCGCTTTTTCGCAATGAGCCGCGCCTCGGTTTCCATCGAGGGCATGAGCAAGCGTTTGCAGCCGTCCTCGACTGCGAGTCCCACTTGCTTGCCAGCCTCGCCATTCGATTTTACCCAATCGGGCAGGGCGAGTGCAGTCACGCGGTCGAGTGGCACCTCGACGCGCATCAGAAGGAATCCATCTTTTTCTCCGCGGCGAATCGCAAGCATGCGGTGCGAGGGGATCGATTTGAATGGCTCGCTCCATTCGAAGTAGTCGCGAAATTTTTGCGCATCCGGCTCTTCGTTTTTGCCGTACATGATCTTCGAGGAAACGGTCGCGTCCTCCTCGTACAATTTTCGCACCTTTCCGCGGAGGGTTGCATCATCAGCCACGCGTTCGGCGATGATGTCGCGGGCTCCGGCAAGTGCATCGCTTGCAGCGGGTACCTGCTTTTCGGCATCGACAAATTTCGCCGCTTCGTTGGCAGGATCCTCGGATTGATGCTCAAGCAACCAGTCGGCAAGCGGAGTGAGTCCACGCTCGATGGCGATGGTCGCGCGCGTTTGGCGCTTTGGCCGAAAGGGCGCGAAGACATCTTCGAGCGTTGCCAGAGTGCTCGTCGCTTCGACTTTTTTCTTCAGCTCGGGGGTGAGCAGACTGCGCTCCTCGAGTGATTTGAGAATTGCGCTGCGACGGGTGTCGAGCTCCGCGAGTTGCAGCATGCGGTCGCGGATGGTGGTGATCTGGACCTCGTCGAGCGAGCCTGTTTGTTCCTTCCGATAACGCGAGATGAATGGGACGGTCGCGCCTTCGGCAAGCAGTTTGGCAGTGGAGGTGACGGATGAAAATGAAATGCCGCTCTCGCGGGCAATGGTTTCAAGGTGATGGGTCATGAATGCGGGAAAATTTTCTTCAGGGAGAATTTCAATGAGCGGGAATCAAAGCAGATTCCACTCGTCGGGCAAGGCGCGAGGCCGATTTGTGATCATGAAAAATTGTGACAATTTGCTTGCGCCTAAACATGTCGCCGCCATTTGCCGAGACGGGCTTTCCATCCATCAAGTGCGGCCTCAAGAACCAGTGGCACGCGGTGAAGTCCGTCAATTTTTGCAGTGGCAACAAGGTAGGCCATGCCCATGGCAAAGGCATTGAATGCGCCTGATTGCTTTTTTTTGAGCCACACCATGTTGCGAACTTTGTAATAAAGTTTCCAATCCGCGAGTCCGGGCTCGAAGAAGAGGTGCTTGCCAAAAAATTTCCAGCGAATGATGTCCGACGGGCCGGGGTGATCGAGAATCGAATGCCGTGCCGCAGCCTGAGTGAAACCGGCCTCCTCGATGCGCAGCGGGTAATCTTCGTCTTCACCACGAATGAACAAGCCACCGTTCACCGCGCCGACTTTTTGCCGAACTTCACGCGAGACCAATGCCCCCGTCCAAATGATGCGGCTCTTGGTGAAATCCGTATTGGGCAAGGCCTCGATCGAATCAATCATGCTCCATCCCTGATCGCTGTCCGCAATTTGCAATGGCCAGGTGAACTTGCCTGATTGCGGATCGATCTGCAGAGAATGGCGCACGACCCGTGTATCCCAAGGCTCTTTGATCAATGCCTCCAATGCCTCGGGCCGCGGCCGTGAATCGTCATCCAAGATCCATACCGCATCCGCACCTCGAGCAAATGCCAGATCCATCGCCTCCTGAACGCCGCCGGCATTGCCGCGGTTTTCATCCATTCGGTGTACGATCAGGCGGAAAGGTAGTCCATACAAACGCTTTAGTTCGGCCACTGTTTCATCGGTCGAAAGATTGTCCGCCACCACCACCATCTCCGGCGGGCGCGTCTGTGCCGCAAGAGCGCGAACACAAGCCACAGCTGTGGCCGAGCGGTTCATCGTGGCAAAAACTGCGGCAACTATAGGCATGGGGCAAGGAAGAGTTATTGGTTATTAGTGATTGGTTATTGAGGGGGGAAGGGGAGAGAAAATGTTAGATTTTAAATTTTGAATTTTAAATGAGGAAGAAATGAAGATGAGGCTTCTCTTAGGCAGGGACCTTTGTCCCAAAGGTCCGCGCGCGTGAGCTGTCGGTGATGGGTTATCGGGCAGAGGAAGAAGGGATTGAACCGTGAATAAACGCTAATTGACGCGAATGGGAAGAGATTGTGGATCGTAGATTGCAGGTGGATGAAGAATCCCCTTCTTCAAGCAGGGACTTTTTTGCCTTTGCTTCGCTCCGGCCATGCCAGTCAGGCTTAGCCTTTATTGAGAGTCGCTTAAGCTCCCGCTGCATTCTTGAAACTTGAAACTTTCTTCATCACCAGCTTCCAACCTTTCGCTGCGACCCAAAGGATGCCATCGATGAGGCCGTTGAGATAGGGATCATTGAACAGTGTGATGCCGTATGCGCGTCGGATGGCGCGGGATTCGACATGTTGTCTTTCGGCGGCAAGGATAGTATCCATGTCGCGGTTTTTCCCAAGGTGACGCTGCGAAGCGTTGCTGCCGTGTAGGCGGAAGTCGGCAACCGTCACGCCGACATGCTTGAATGATTTTCCAGCGGCATGCAGTCGTGCGTAGAATTCTCCATCCATCACATAGCGGAAATCTTTCCTAAGCCGATGACCGGCATCGATCACCGTCGAGCGTCGGTAAAAAGCGGCGGTCGACCCAATGAAACAATGATGATGGACATGCGCGAATAACGACCAGCGCGGAGCCTTCACATGCCGCAGGAAAGTCCCTTGCTCATTCACGAAATCCCAGTCGCCATAGACAATGTCCGCATCCGACTTCTCCAGTACATTCAAAAGCTCCGCCAGAGCTCCGGGCTTGAGTCGGTCATCGGCATTGAGCCACATGACCCATTCGCCTTTGGCCTTGTCGAAGCCCTTGTTGATGGCATCCGACATGCCTTCGTCAGTTTCTTGGATCCATGTGACATGGGGAAATTTAGCCGCCACCAAGGCGCTGTCATCGGTGGACCCGCCATCGATCACCCAATGTTCCAAAGAAACACCGGTCTGACACGCGACACTTTCCAGGCAATCACCAAGAAATCGTCCGTAGTTCAGCGAAGGGGTGATGATGGTGAAGCGCATGGGAAGAGTTAGAGGTTATTTGTTAAAGGTTATTTGGGAGAGAAGAGGTCAGAGGTCAGTGGTCAAGGGTCAGCGGTCACTGGGGAAGATAAAAAAGAAGTCGCTTCTTCATTGGGGAGCGCCAGCGTCTCGCTGGCTGTGTCCCGCATCTTGCGGGGCACCTCTTCAATCTCGGTAGGGCGATGAGGCTCCGCAGCGCCGACTCTATGAAAGAGGTTTTATGAACCGCAAAGGCGCAAAGGTCGCCAAGGGGGGCGGAGGGGGGAAAGAGGGGGAATCTTAAATCCTAAATCTTAGATTCTAAATTCGAAACGGAAAGTGGAAGAGGGGAGGAGAATGAAGAAGCGGCAGCTTCACTCAATGGTTTAGCAATCTTGTGCTAGCAATTTTTTCCCGTAGACTTCAACGCGTTGGCAGGTGCTGATGAGCTCGGGTAATTCCTCGTTGCAGTAGGCAAGGATTGATAGGAAACGATCGCCTGCGTAATCGTGGGATATGGCATTGCGAGTTTCTCTCAGTTCACGCAACCAATCGACGGATTCGATCAAACCACGCTTTTCGGCACGGTTAGCAATGTCGAGTAGTGTTCCCGGCTCGTACATTTCGAATTGATCGAGCGAGCGCAGTACCCGTTTTGTGAGCAAATCGACGAGTCTTGCGAAACGGCTGGTAAACGCCTCGATCTTGCTCAGTGCCTCCTCATCTAAGTCATCAATATTCGAAGTCTGAACAATACTTTTTGCCGAGTACTGCAGATGTGAAAGCGCACGATCCAGCTCTTTGAGACTCTCGGCAAGATAAGCATTTCTCGTATCTTCTTTCATAAGGGGACACCGGTTTCCAAAGCAATGGCAACGATGGGCCGAGTAGCCTGATCACGCTTGTGAACAATCAGATCGATCTTTTGCCAGCCAATTTGATCCATGATTGCCGGGCGAATCTTCATTTCCTCACGAAACCCGATGTGATCGGATATGACCAGAAGATCGATATCACCACCGCGTGCATTGTCATCGGCGCGGGACCCGAAGAGAATGACATGCGCATCGGGATCAAGTGCATGGACCGCATCGAGGATCGCTTTTTTCTCATTTTCGGAAATTCTCATGATCGATAAATTAAACTTAATCGCATTCGGGGCAAGCTGATATTGGGGGAATCCTAAATTCTAAATCCTAAATCCTAAATTCGAAACGGGAAGAGGAAGAAGACATCATTGGTCAAAGGTCAGCGGTCACTGGGGAAGAGGAAGAAGAGCTAACCGCAAAGCCGCAGAGGTCGCAGAGCGACGCGGAGAGGAGTAGTCGCGGGTCCTAAATCGAAGGTCGAAAGTCGGAGAGAATGAAGAGGCAGATTCTTCATCGTAGCTGGAACATCTTGTTCCAGTCCGTCCTTGGAGCAGATCGTAGCGGAATGCTACTGACGCATCGGCGGCATTTTTTAGTATCGCATAGCGGACTTGGCATGGCCGGAGCGAAGCAAAGGCAAAACGGTCTCTGCCTATCAAATCCGGTAGGGCGATGCGGCCTCGCGGCGCCGAATCTTTTAGAAGAATTTGAAACACAAATGAACGCGAAAGGAGAAGAGGCTAATTAGGAGGAGCGACAAAGATCCTCGAATTTCTCATTCTTAGAGTTTGAGGATTTCACGAAGCGCGTTTTTGATCTGTTCCATCGGCGGATCATCGAGTCGCCCAAGTTTTCGCGTTAGAGCATGACGGTCGAAACTTGCAAGCCCCTGAATGTTTACCGCAGATCGCTTTGGCAACCACCGAGGCTTTCCTATTTCGACCTCTCCACGCATGCCGCGAATTTGTGATGTCAGTGGGGCAACGATCACAAGCGCGCGGGCGTCATCGTATTCCGGATATGCCAGTACCAACACGGGCCGATTTTTTGCCGACATGCCAAGATCAGCAAACCAGACTTCACCAGCAGAGGGTTTAGTATTCACCCAACGCCTCCGTCCATGCTTGCGCCTGTTGATCTGAGGAAATCAGCCCTTCGCCACCCAATGAAACATCGAACGGCAAACCCTGCCGCAGCTCGATTTGCGCCATTAGCAGATTGACCGCATCACCCGGGTTCATGCCCAAACGGTCCAAAATTCGTTCGGCATTACGGTATCGTTGTTCCGGAACACGGGCCCTCAAGAGTACAGAAGTGCTTTTCATGACACAAAAATGCTCAATTATGCTCAGAAGTCAAGTAATATGGCATTGAAAGAAGAGTTAACCGCCAAGGCGCAAAGGTCGCAAAGGGAAGCGGGAGAGAAGAGTAGTCGCAGGTCATAAAGTCCAAGGTCTAAAGTCGGAGAGAATGAAGGAGCAGATTCTTCATCGTAGCTGGAACATCTTGTTCC
>JBIKIK010000003.1:0-24482 GCA_044361655.1 Luteolibacter sp.
CCATGCGCCTTCGACTTCGACGCCGTGGATGTAGCCATCGGCGGCGTTGGCGTTGATGGTGTTTTTGTCATCCGGTTTGGTGATCGGCACTGCGGTAATCATCTGGTCGACCTCGGTGTGGAAGAGTGAAACATCGAGCGAGGTGGTATCGGTGTGGTGGTGAGTGCCAATTTCCCAGGTAAGAAATTCCTCCGGTTCGAGTGAGGTCGAGCCTGCGGCGGCTGAGCCGGAATTTGAAACGATGTTGCCGGTCAGGTCGTTGAGGTTGGGCGCGCGAAATGCTTCTGATGCTCCGGCGTAAACACTCCATTGATCGTCGATTTTGTAGAGCGCGCGCAGTGAGCCGACGAGCGAGTCCCAATCGGCGGATGCGCTGGGTTGTTGTTTGCCTGCGCTATCATAGTAACGTCCGAACGAGGCGTCCGCATAGGTGTAGCGAAGTCCGCCGGTGATCTCGAGGGGCTCGGTGGCCTGCCATTCGTATTGGCTGTAAATGCCGAGCAGATCGTAATTTGAGTCATCGCCGATGGGTAGAAGTTCGGAGTAATTGGTGCCGGCCTGGTTGTTCTTGCTTCCGGACGAGTCGATCGAATCGTGGTAATAATCCAATCCGTAGACCAGATTTCCGGGGCCGATTTTTGATTCAAGCATCAGATCGATGCCGGTGGTTTCGAGATCGATGTCGGATTCGCGTACCGAGTCCTCTTTGGCTTTGTATGGGATGGTATTGCGGTCCTGAAACTCCGAGTCGGCAGAGGTCTGGTAGGAAAGCGTGGCATTCCAGCGTTGGATAGCGGCGTTGTTGTCAGCATTTTCACCGCTGTAGCGCAGATAGCTGAGGCTTCTTTCCTGATCGTAGGTGTTGCTGGTCCACTCGCCTTTGGTGGTGACATGGCTGCCGTGGGTCCAACCGGGGTTGTTGCGGGTGCGGTGCCAACGCGAGATGTCATCTTGGTTCACCTGGCTGTGGTAAAAGGTAAGCGTCGAATCCTGCGTGACCGCCCAATCTGCGCGCAGGTCGAGATCCTGTTCCGGGTAGCCGGTGCCGCGCATGCTTCCGACCGATGAGTCTTCGATGTCCCCGAAGTCTTTGGCGGAGAGCCCGAGCATGATGCCGAATTTTCCGCCGATGCCGGTTTCGGTTTCCAATCGCCCGATGTGGCTGCCTTGGCCATTGGCGCGGAACTCATAGCTGGCCGATCCGGCTTGGTAGAGTTCGCCTTCGGCGCGGTTTTTGAAATCCGATGATTTCGTGAAGGCGTTGAGTGTGCCGCCGATTGCGTCGGATCCGTAAAGTACTGAGCCTTGGTTTTTGATCAGTTCGAGGTGATCGAGAGAAAGCGCGTCGACGGTGTTCCAGTACTGGACTGCGCCGCTGCGCCATGACGAGTTGTTGAGGCGCACGCCGTCGACGAGCAGAAGATTTTGGCGGCCGGTGAAGCCGCGGATGATCGGTGAGCCGTGACCATGCGCGGTTTTTTGGACGAGCACGCCGGGGGTGTATTGGAGTGCTTCGGGCAGGGTGCGGCGGCTGGTCTCGCGGATGAAATCGGCGTCGATGGTCGCGGTCGAGTAGGCCGTGTCGCTGGCGCTTCGGTTCGTACGGGTGGCAGAAACCACCAGCGGGTCGAGCAGGTTTTGGGCGAGTGCGGGGGCGGCGCTGAGGAGGATGAGTGGGGTGATGGGTGATTTCATGAAAAGGTCGCCGATGGCGTGCTGATCAGTGCTTATGCTTGGAATAAACATTCACGAGCATGTGCGAAAATAGCGCCAATCACTTCGCTTCGGAGAGCAGGGCTTCGGCGGTGATTTCGGCGAAGGATCCTGGGGCGCCGAAGTAATGGATTTTGCGTTCGCCATCGAGGATGAGAACCTGTGGGAGGATGTTGATCCGGTATTCGTGGGCGAGTTTCATTTCCGGGTCGGAGAAATTTTTCCAGTTGGTGACTTGGTCGGCTTCGAGTGTGCGGAGCTTGGCGAGCGGGTCATGGTTCACGCCGATGATGGTGAAGGGTCGGTCTTTGAATTTGCGCAGCGTGTTGTTGGTGATTTCCAGAACGCGATCGGATTCGGGCATCTCGCTGTTCCAGAAGAGTAGCATGGTGACTTTGCCTTTGGTGGATTCGAGCGTGAGGGGTCGGCCTGCGGCGTCGGTGCCGGTAATGTTGGGGGCGGTGCGGCCTTTGGTGAGATTGCGGATGATGTAGAGTTCGTCCTCGGCGATTTGGGCGACGGCGGTTTCGCCGATTTTCACATCCGAGCTTTGGATGATGGCTTTGCGCAGGTAGGTGAGGCGTTTGCGCATCGGTTCGGCATCATCTCCGAGGGATTTGATCACAAGTGCGGCGGCGAGAGCAGCGACCCCTTGGATTTTCGGATCGGGGTGATTTGTTTGGATTTTTTCGAGGATCGAAAGGGTGCCCGGGTCTTGGTTGCGGGCGAGTGCCATGCACATCGGCGCGAGGTTTGGGCTTTGCATGTGGTAGGTGGCGACGGCCTTGCGGATGGCGGCGCTTTCCTGTGCGAAGGCGGGGGTCACTGAGCCATCGGCATTGGTGACGGTGAGTGATCGGGTGAGGTTGAGCAGCCATGCGGCGGGCTCGAGTGTCCAGTCTTCGCCGAGCGAGGGGCTGATCACTTGCCACATTTGCCGGGCGTAGCGAAGAGGGTCGGGCCGCGAAGCGAGCGCGGCAGACTTGGCCTCGGGCGTGGTGGCCGCACGGTTGACGAGCGTCCAACTTTCCGCGGCCGAATCCCATGATTTCTTGATGCGATCAGCATCTGCTGGCGAGGCGATGGATTCCACGACGAGCAGCAGGGAAAGAGCAGCGATCAGGCGGTGAAGGGGTTTCATGAGTTAGAGTTAAAAGTTTCCTGCGGGTGGATGGAATTCGAAAAATGGGGGCGGCAATATGCATCAAAGAGTTTGCGCCGGGTTGATCCAACTCAGTCCTTGAAAGCGGGCAAATCCATGGTCTGTGCTCACTAGCGTGGCGCGATGTTCGATGGCGAGCGCCGCGAGCCAGGCATCATTGATGTCATTGCCACAGAGTCCGAGGGTGTTGATGAAATTAGTGATTATTTTGGTGTGGCGATTACCGGCGCTGAGACGACGGGTGCCGGGATAGCTCCACAAATCGTCACTCCAGAATCCAAGGGTTTGAGCCATTGGCACCAATTGCAGCTTTGGCAGTGTGGGAATTCTCAATAATGCGGCTTCGACCATTTCGCATAATGCGATGGTGTCACCTGCGTTGGCGGTTTTCTTCAGCCATCGATGGCAGGCATCATGCTCCATGGAATCCTCGCGCAGGGCGTGAATCAAAACATTCGCATCGGGTAGGAATAGGGCCATTAGGATCGGGGGATGCGCAGGCCCAGTTTGGCGAGGTCATGTGCTTCTTGTTCTTCGTCGGCTACGCGGCGAATTTCCTCCCAGGTGCGAGGATCATGTTTAGCGGCAGCATATGTGCGAAATGAATGAGGTGCAGTGGGTGTTGATGCCTTTTTCTCCAAGCGCAGGCGCAGGCCTTCTTCGAGAAATCGAGTGAGGCTCACCCCCGAGCGGGCGGCCTCGGCTTTTGCCTCCCGGTAAAGCTGATCATCGATGCGGAGAGTGGTTTGCATGGACTCAAAGTAACTTGTGACAGATTTCTGTCAAGCGGTGTCGTTATGAGCTTCGGAGCCTCATTTTCAAATATGATGGAGGCGGTTTTCAACCGCCAAGCCTCGTATGGAAAAGATGGACATGGCGGTTGAAAACCACCGCCACGGGAGGCGTCTCACTGGAGGGCCTCGCAGAATTTTCTCGCGACGTGGCGGGCCCATTGGTCGGCGGTGACGACGGATTCGAGAGATGTGGAGGCTTGGACTTCGTGGTCTTGCATGACGCTGGCGACGCATTGCCAGATGCCAGGGAAGGGGATTTTTCCGGCCCGGAAGGCGTCGACGGCGACTTCGTTGGCGGCGTTGTAGACGGCGGGCAGGGTGCCGCCGGTGAGGCCGGCTTTGCGGGCGAGGTCGAGTGCCGGGAAGTCATCCGTGCGCGGCGCTTCGAATTCGAGTTTTGCAAGGCTCGGAAAATCGAGTGGCGCGAGAGTGCCCTTGATGCGATCGGGCCAAGTGAGCGCGTATTGGATCGGGAAGCCCATGTCGGTGCGGCTGAGTTGCGCGAGGACCGAGCCATCGACGAATTCGACCATCGAGTGAATGATGCTTTGCGGGTGCACGACCACATCGATGCGATCCATGCCGATGTCAAACAGCCAGCGGGCTTCGATCATTTCGAGGCCTTTGTTGAAGAGCGTGGCTGAGTCGATGGTGATCTTCGGGCCCATGTTCCAAGTCGGGTGGCAGAGCGCTTGCTCGGGAGTCACCATGACTAGTTCGTTTGCGGGCAATTGGCGGAAGGGGCCGCCGGACGCGGTGAGGATGAGTCGTGAAACTTCCGCGTTGCGCGCGTGTTGGCCGTTGAGGCATTGGAAAATGGCGTTGTGCTCGCTATCGACCGGAAGGAGTTGCACGCCTTTTTCCTCAGCGGCGCGGGTGATCACTTCGCCGGCCATCACGAGGATTTCTTTCGAGGCGATGGCGAGGTCCTTGCCGGCGTTGATCGCGGCGAGGGCGGGGAAAAGTCCGGCCGTGCCGACGATTGAGACCAGCACGATGTCGGCCTCGGCGAGGGTTGCCACTTCGATGAGGCCATCGGGGCCTGTGTGGATTTTTACCCCATCGGGCAAAAGCGCGCGGAGGGCGGCTTCTTGTGAGGCATCGTGAATGGCCACATGGCGCACGCCGGTTTCGCGCGCTTGGGCGGCGAGTTTTTCGATGTTGTTGCCAGCAGCGAGTGCGACGATGTCGATGCGGTCGGGCATCGCGCGGGCGACATTCAGTGTCGTGGTGCCGATCGAGCCGGTGGAACCGAGCAGCGCGACGCGTCGTTTGCGGGGTGGGATCATGCGCCGCGCAGGATGAACCATTTCATGTAAAAATACAACGCCGGCGCGGTGAAGCAGATGCTGTCGATGAGGTCGAGTGATCCGCCGATGCCAGGGAGCATGCGGCCCGAGTCCTTCGCATCGAGCGCGCGTTTGATCACACTTTCGGCGAGGTCGCCGATCACTGCGAGAAGGCAAAGGATGAGGCCGAGGATTGCGATGTGGATCTTGGAAGTGAAGAACGAGTATTCCTGCGGGAAGGCAAAATAGAGACCGAAGGCTGCGAGTTGGGCAAAGATCACCGCACCGACGAAGCCCTCCCAGGTTTTTCCGGGGCTTACGTGTGAGATCATTTTGTGGCGTCCGAAAATCGAGCCGGTGATGTAGGCGCCCATGTCGGTGAATTTCGTCACCGCGATGAGCCAGAGCAGAAGGAAAGTGCCGTGGATGCCGATGGTGCCAGGGTTGGCGGTTTCAGTTGGGAAGAGAAAGATCACCTGCGCGGTGAAATTGAAGAGAATGACGATGTAGGCAAAGCCGGTGACATTGGCGGCGACGGCGAGCAGGGATTCCACGCCGCGGACTTGGTACTTCAGCTGAAGCGTGAAGGATCCGAGGATTGCGATGAAGATTGCGAGCGAGTCGAGCCAGTAGGGTGCGCTGTGTCCGGAGAGGAAAAAACCGTGCAGGACCCCGCAGTACGCGAGGGCTATGATGATGCCGAAGCGCGGGAAGCATTTCACACCGGCACCGCGCAGCATGCGGAAGTACTCGATCGTGCCGATCAGCACGAGCAGGCCGATCAGGCCGAGGTAGGCCCATGACCAGCGGCTGGCGAAGATGACCGAGACCGTGACCCAGAGAAAGAGGGTGCTGGCGGTTCTTCGCGCGAAGACGATGAGTTTTGAGGCGGGAGAGGGCGACTTTGGGGCGTCCATTTCTATGTGCATCCAACCCGACTGAGCCGCGCGTGGCAACTCAATCCGAAATTTGCCGCAACCTTTTATGCGTAATGGGGTTTCACTGATGAGGCTGAAATCGGAATTCCGTTTCTAACCGCAACCACACGAACAATCATGAAAACACAACTGATGATGACCATGGGTGCGCTGTTGGGCACCGTGTTGATGGCCGGCGCGCAAGGTGCCGGAGAAAAACCCAAAGGGGAGGGAAGACCACCGGGTGTGCTTCCGCAGGGTCCGCCACCGCATTTGTTGGAGAAATTCGACAAGGACAAGGACGGCAAGCTGTCTCCCGAAGAACGCGAGGCGATGAAGGCCGAGCGCGAAAAAGCGACGGAAGAGCAACGCAAGGTGATGCTTGAGAAGTTTGATGCCGACAAGGATGGCAAGATCAGCCCCGAAGAACGGGAGGCGATCCAGGCCAACCTTCGGAAGGAAATGGAAGAGCGTCGCAAGGCGGATTTCGAAAAATTTGACGCCGACAAGGACGGTAAGTTGAGCTACGAGGAATTTGTCAAATTGGGCGAGCATCATCGCGCCG
The DNA here is from genome assembly GCA_044361655.1 of Luteolibacter sp. GTDB lineage: Bacteria > Verrucomicrobiota > Verrucomicrobiia > Verrucomicrobiales > Akkermansiaceae > Luteolibacter. The sequence goes on from JBIKIK010000003.1 coordinate 6,441, forward strand.
AGATGATGAAGAGGCTGAAGCAAGGTGGTCCGCCACGCGCAGGTGGTCCGAGGCCTCCAGGTGGTCCTGCAAGCGGTGATGGTCCGCCACCGGCACCGGCAGAGTGATCTTCGGAAACTTGCGCAAGCCGCGGGCGGGATAGTCCTGTCCGCGGTTTTTTTGTGATTCGAGGTCGGGCTTGCGCCCCTGCGACTTGGTCGGTATGCATCTGCGCACGATGACCCTTGATCCGGACCAGCATGCATCTCTCGGCGGGATGTATTCCGACTACTTTCTTGATTACGCCAGCTATGTGATTCTTGAGCGGGCGGTGCCGCATTTGAATGACGGCCTCAAGCCCGTGCAGCGCCGGATCCTCCACGCGATGGAGGAGCTCGATGATGGCCGCTACAACAAGGTTGCGGGGATCGTGGGCAACACGATGAATTATCATCCGCACGGTGATCAGTCGATCGGTGCGGCGATCGTGCAGTTGGGGCAAAAGGATTTGCTCATCGATACCCAAGGAAACTGGGGCAACACCCTCACCGGTGACGGAGCCGCGGCCCCGCGATACATTGAGGCGCGCCTGACGAAATTTGCGCTCGATGTCGTCTTCAACCCCAAGACCACGCGTTGGCTGTCGAGTTATGATGGTCGGCGCAAAGAGCCTGACACCCTGCCGGTGAAATTCCCGCTGCTGCTTGCACAAGGGGTCGAGGGCATTGCCGTCGGGCTTGCCTGCAAAGTGCTGCCGCACAATTTCAATGAGCTCATCGAGGCGTCGATCGCCGTGTTGCGCAATGAGCCTGTGAGCCTGCTGCCGGATTTCCCCACCGGCGGCATCATGGACGCGTCGGATTACCGCGACGGATTGCGTGGCGGCAAGGTGCGCGCGCGCGCGCGGATCGCCACTGACAAAAAAGGCCTTTTGAGGATCACCGAAATCCCCTTTGGCACCACCACGGGCGCTTTGATGGATTCGATCGTTGCGGCGGCGGACAAGGGCAAGATCAAGATCGCAAGGATCGAGGACAACACCGCGGCGGAGGCTGACATCCTCGTGCATTTGCCGGCCGGTGCGGATCCTGAGACCACACGCGATGCTTTGTTTGCCTTCAGCGACTGTGAGCTCACGATTTCGCCCAACTCCTGCGTGATTGTCGATGGCAAGCCGCAGTTCATGGCGGTGAGCGACATCCTGCGCCGCGCGACTCACAACACCCGCGAGTTGCTCAAGACCGAACTTGAGATCAAGCTCGGTGAGCTCGGAGAAAAATGGCATTTCAGCTCGCTGGAGAAAATTTTCATCGAGAACCGCATCTATCGCGACATCGAAGAATGCGAGACATGGGAAGCGGTGATCGCCGCCATCGACAAAGGCCTTAAGCCTTACAAGAAGTTGCTCAAACGCGAAGTCACCGAGGACGACATCGTGCGGCTCACCGAGATCAAAATCAAACGGATCTCGAAGTTTGATTCATTCAAGGCCGATGAAGAAATCAAGGGCTTGGAAAAGGCGATGGCCGAGACTGACAAGAACCTGCGCAACCTCACGAAATTCACGATCAAGTGGTACGAAGAGCTTGGCAAAAAGTATGGCAAGGGTCGTGAGCGCAAAACCGAGATTGCGTCGTTTGAGAGGGTCGACCGCATGCAGGTGGTGGCCGCAACCGAGACGCTCTATGTCGATACCAAGAATGGCTTTGCCGGCTACGGCTTGAAGAAAGATGGCGAGCCTGTCGAAAAATGTTCGAAGCTCGATGATGTCATTTCCTTCACCCAAGACGGCAAGATGCGGGTGGTGAAGGTAGCTGATAAAGTTTTCGTGGGGCAAAAGCCGCTGCGTGTGACGGTGTTCCGCAAGGATGAGGATTTGATTTATTCGATGATTTATCGCGACGGTCGCGATGGTCCTTTGATGGCCAAGCGGTTCACCGTGGGTGGGGTCACTCGCGACAAGGAATATGACCTCACGCGCGGCAAGGCCGGGACGCGGGTGGTTTATTTTGCGGTGCACAAAACCAATGAGGAAAGTGCGGCGCAGATGCTGTTGGTGCACCTCAAGCCGGCGCTGCGCATGCGCAACCTGATCCGTCCTCTGAGTTTCTCCGAGTTTGGCATCAAAAGCCGTTCGAGCGCGGGCAATCTTGTGACCAAGCATCCGGTCGAGAAAATCGTGCGCGCGCCGAAGGACTATGATCCGGATCTCGGGGCTTGAGCGATTCTGGTGAAGAGTGCCGACCAGGTGGCTCTTGAAGCGGGCAACTCGCCGTCGATCATCTTCAAGCACTATCGGGAGCTGACGACCGAAGAGCAGGCAGAGAAGTGGTTCGGCATCATGCCCAAGGTGGGACAGTGGAAAAACACCCTTAGCTATGACCGCAAGAAGCGGCGGGTGATCCTGAACGGAATCGAATGCGATTGATCTCGTTCAATCCGCATGCCAACGAACGGAGTTGAAAGTTGAACCTGATCTCGATTGGTTCAATCGTTCAAGGAATCCATCGAATCCCGACCCCGATGGCTTCGATCAAAGTCCAAGATGGAAGCCTAAGGAAATCCATTTGGAAGACAGGTGCATCTTGGTTCTCGATTACACTTGATATGCGGACGCTCACAACAATAGACCCCGCAGCATTAAATCCGCAGCAGGGCGGGGGAGTTGTGCCCTTAAGTCTGAAATCCGCGACGAAATGAACGGAAATGAGCGTCTTCGTCCCTCGAATTTCAGCTTTTTAGATTTTCAGCATTTCAGCTTTTACCAAAAATCTCCCCTTTTCCCCTTCCCAGTCCGGCTCTCCAGTGTATTCTCCGCCTTAGATGAAAAAGCAAATTCCTAGCATTCATTCAAATTCCTAGCATTTAGATTTGGCGGGCGGAGAGTCGCGCGCAAGATCTTGCTCGCGGTCCGCTGGTTTCGGGTATTCATCATTGTCATGGTTTGGACACGTCGAAAGCTGCTGCGGACCGCGACGCTGGCGGGCGCGGCGGCATTTTGTCCGCGCCTCCTGGCCAAAGAGCGGCACCACGCGGATGTTCTTGTCGTGGGGGCGGGTTTCAGTGGCTTGGCGGCCGCGACCGAGTTGTCCAAAGCCGGTTTGAAAACTGTTGTGCTTGAGGCATCGGCTGCCGTCGGTGGTCGAACAAAGCTGAAGCGTCTGGGAGAGGTCACTTCCGTCGATTGCGGAGCGATGTGGATCCATGGCTGGCGCGGTAATCCCTTGTCCGGCTTGGCTCGCGCCGCCGGCGCGGAATTGCGCCCATTCGATTGGAATGATGGTGCGACCTTCGATCGGTCGGCGCGCCGCCTCGATTCCGCGCAGATCGCCGAGGGGGATCGGTTATTGCGCGGGGCGCTGGACTTCTCACGCCGCTGGTCTGGGGAGCTTTCCTCAGACAGGCCGTTGTCCGAAGGTCTCGATTTATTCGCGCGGCGCGAGAAGCTCGGATCCGCGGAGCGCTCGGTGCTTGCCGCGGAAGCTTACTCGTCGATTACGCTCGATTATGCCGCGCCGCCGGCGGCTCTGTCGGCATGGTGGTGGGATGAGGGAAAGGAATTCGGCGGAGGAGATTGCCTGGTGCAAGGCGGCTTAGGTGCGTTGGCCGCGGCCTTGGCCGAAGATCTGGAGGTGAGGACCGAATCGGTTGTCGAACTCATCGACTCGTCCGGCAGTTCGCCGCGCCTCAGGCTGCGCGGTGGTGTGGAGTTGGCCGCCGCATCGGTGCTGGTCACCTTGCCACTGGGTGTTCTCAAGTCCGGTTCTGTGCGTTTCGTTCCCGATCTTCCTGAGATGAAAAAGTCCGCCATCAAGGGCCTTGGTTTCGGTTCCTACCAAAAAACGTTTTTGCTTTTCGAGGAGGGAACCTCGTTTCCGCCCGGACAGGTCATCCGCCATCGCACGGACGGAGAGCCATGGTCGGAATGGTGCGACCTTTCGGACTTTCTCGGTTCGCCTGTGCTCATGGCTCTGAACGCCGGTCCGGCAGCGCGCGAGGTTGAAGCCATGTCCGAAGATGCAATGGCGCGGTCTGCAATGAATGCGTTGTGTCGTTTCACCGGAATGAAATTCCCGCCGTCGCGGGCGATTCTCGGGACGCGGTGGGGGTCGGAGCCTTTCACTAAAGGTGCTTACTCATACGCCGCGGTCGGTTCGGGGCCGGATCAGCGCCGCCATCTTGGTGAACCATTGCCGGGGCGGGTCTACTTTGCCGGCGAGGCAACATCCGTGGATTATCCGTCCACTGCGCACGGCGCTCTGTTGAGCGGACGCGCCGCTGCGCGTCGGATCATGCAGGATCTTGGTGGCTGAGGAGTTGACGGCGGAACAGAGCTGCGCGCTTTTGTTTTTCCCGGATTTTTTGCTGCTGCAAAGCGCATTGCGGTTTAACTTCGTTAGATCCCATGCGCAAAAAACTGCTTCTCTTCGACATCGACGGAACCTTGTTGCTAACCGGACGGGCTGGGGAACATGCGCTGAGGGTCGCCTTGCATGACCGGTTCGGGATGGAGGACGATTTGTCGGGGATTTCTTTCGCGGGTTCGACCGATGGGGCCATTGTCCGGCAGATGTTCGATGCAAATGCCATACCGCACACGCCGGAGAATGTGGCCGATCTGCTCGACGGCTATGCGCATCACCTGGCCTTGGAGTTGCCGCGGCGCGAGGGTTGTGTTTTGCTGGGGATCGTCGAGTTGCTCGAGGCCCTGCACGGGCGCGAGGACTGCGTGCTCGGATTGCTCACGGGGAATATCGAGAAGAAAATGGAAGAAAATGGGGTCAGTGTGCAAATCTTGACAGAATTCACCTCTGTCCTATCTTTGCAGCATGCCACGGAGCCTGCGTATCGAATTTCCCGGCGCCTTTTACCACGTGATGGCGCGTGGCAACCGACGTGAGACGATTTTCCATGATGACGACGACCGCCGTTTTTTCCTCGCCACCCTTTCCGAGGCCTGCGCGATGACCGGCTGGCGGGTTCATGCCTGGGTGCTGATGGGCAATCACTATCACCTTTTCATCCAAACGCCCGAGGCCAACCTGGTCGCCGGAATGAGCTGGTTGCAGAACACCGTCACCCGCCGCTACAATGTCCGGCACATGGCATGGGGCCGACTGTTTGGCGACCGCTACAAGGCGGTGCTGGTGGAGGGAGCCGACTTCTATCACTACCGGACGCTCGTCGACTATATCCACCTCAATCCGGTCCGGGCGCGATTGGTCGTGCCAAAGAAGAGCCAAAGCGTGCTGGACTATCCATGGGGCAGCGTGGCGGGCGGCTGGGCCTTGCCACCCGGAAAGCGTCCGAAATGGCTGGCTGCGGAGGAGGGATTGATGCGCTTCGATCTGCCAGACACGGTGGCCGGACGGCGGCGGATGGTGGAGCGCCTGGACCGCCGCGCGGTGGAGGAGGAGATCAAGATGTGTGGGATGCCGGTGGTTCAAGAGGATGTGGATGCCCGATGCAGCCATTTGCGGCGCGGTTGGTATTGGGGAAGCCAGGAGTTCGCCGGGAAGCTGCGCAAGCTTTCGGAAAAGCTGATGAAGGAACGCAAGAGATCATCGCGAGCCTATCGGAAGACCCCGCAGGTGACGGCGCACGGTGAGGAACAAGCGAAGCGCTGGCTGGCTGATGGCCTGAAAGCGGCGGGACTGATGGCAAAGGATCTCTCCGCTTTGAAGGGATCTGATCTGCGGAAGCTAGCCCTCGCTGAGCTGCTTTGGAAACGGACGACGGTTTCGCAGGAGTGGATTGCCGAAAAACTGTCGATGCGCAGCGCGGCGAACGTGAGCCAGCAACTGCGCCGGTTTGATCGAGCGAAAGCGAATGCTAAGCTACCTATGGAATTGCAGAACCTCCTCAAGGAGGCTTGGGGTGCGCAAACGTGACGGACATTTTGTCAATTTTTGCACACTGACCCCATTTACAGCCGCATTTATCCAGCCGCATTCTTTCCAATTTGCTGATCGCTCGATGAGATGAGGTTGCCAGGTCAGAGGGCAACCATGATGACGATGATTCGCAATCAATCCCGGTCGGGCAGTAGCTCACGCCATTTTGCGAGGGCGGTTTTGATTTTTGCCGCGTCGTGGCCGGGGTTGATTTCCCAGACCAGCGGGCAATTTGCGGGGAAGAATTTGAACAACTCGGCGTAATCGAGTGTGCCGGTGAAGGGCGGGCGGTGGTCGGATGCGGGCCATTTCACATCGTGGACATGGGCGCCGATCAGGTGCGGTGAAATCGTCTCGAGCCACTGCGCGTGATCGAGCAGGCCGAGGTTGTGCTTGAGCTGCACATGGCCGAAGTCGTGCCAGTAGCCGATCCATGGATTGTCGGCGAAATGGTTTTGCAGCGCGATCATTTCGCGCTCGGTCGGCATGTCTTCGAAGCGTGAGCGCGATTCGATGGCAAGTTTCACGCCGAGTTCGGCGGCGCGTGTGGCGAGGGTGCCAAGTGATTCGATCGCTCGTTGGTAGTAGAGCGCTGAAATCTTTTCGCGTTTTTTTACAAACTGCAATTTGCGTTTGATGAATGAGGGATCGTGCGGGCCCTTTTCCGAAAGCTGTGCGGTGAGTGCCTTGGTCCAACGCTTGCGGTTCATTGGGACCGATCCCATGTGCAGGACGAGGTACTTCGCTTCAAACTCTGCGGCGCTTTCCAAACTTTGAAGCGTCATCGCCATCGCGCGCTGGCGGTCGGCCGGGCGGTGTGAGGTGTACTGATAGGCATCGGGCGAATCGATCATCACCTCGACGGGCGAGGGAAAAAAATTGTGGACGCCGGTACAGGTGAAGAGCCCGCGCTGGTGGGCTTTGCGGATGCCGGGGAGCTTCGCGATGGTCATGCCGTGGGAGAGCTCGATGCGATCGAACCCGAGATCGACGATTTCCTCGATCATCGGCTCGCCATCGGTGTGGCGGTAGCTGTTCCAGCAGGTGGAGAAGGCGGGCATGCGGACTGGTTTCGCTGCGGATCCTAGGCGGGCGAGAATGGCAGTGCATCCACAAAAGATACCGGCGATGAAATTGCTCGATTCCGCTTGCGCGGTCCCAAATGCGGGTTTACAGCCTCGCCGTCATGCGTATCGCACCCGTTCTTGGCGTCTGCGGCATAGTTTTCTGCTCGTGCAGCGAAAAAAAAGAGGTCGTGGTGACCGAAACCCGCGCGCTTTCGACCCGCGACAAGCCCGCGATGCTCAACGCGACGAGCGATCAGCGTTTTCGTGATGCAAAGCCGAGCCCGGTGAAGGGCGAGACGCCACTCGGTTGGCTCGAATTGCCGCCCTCGCAGTTTCGTCAGCTCAACTATCGCTTTGGCGAAAGCGGCTTGGGCGAGGCCTGGGTATCGATCGCATCGGGCACCGTGCTGGATAACATCAACCGCTGGTTGGGACAGTTCGAGGTGGGAAAAATCAGCCCGCAAAATTTGGCGGAAATGCGCAAGGTTTCGGTGGCGGGATTCGAGGGCGTGTGGGTCGAGGCCGAGGGGACCTATGCCTCAGGCATGGGTGCCGGACCCAAACCGGGTTATGCCCTGGCAGGTGTCGTGTGCGATGCCAGTGACCGCATTCTCACGGTCAAAATGGTGGGGCCGAAGGCGGAGGTTAAAGCGGCTGTCGCCACACTTGAGGCCTTTGCGAAAAGTTTGAAAATTGTCGATCAAAGCCCGCGCTGAAATCACTGGCATGACTGAATCCGCTCCATCAACGAAACGCGAATCAAAAAGCTGGGCTGGCAAGGTCTTTGATTTCTTGTCGGGCTTTGGCTTGGCGACGATCCTATTGATCATCCTTGGCTTGCTGACCTGGTTTGCGACCTTGGAGCAAATCGACAGGGGGCTTTACGCGACGCTGGAAAAGTATTTCGACTGGCGCACGCCATTTCTTTTGCCCGAGATCGGCGGTCGCTTGGTGCCCTTGCCATTGCCCGGGGGGTACTGGGTCGGTGTGGTCTTGGTGATCAATCTCACGCTCGGTGGCGTCATTCGCATCCGCAAGGGATGGAAACATGTCGGAAACCTCATTTCGCATCTTGGCATCATTTTCATGCTCATCGCAGGCGGTGTGGCGCACCACTTTTCGCAGCGCGGAAACATGGCGGTGGGTGAGGGTGAGACCAACGACGCGGCGGAAGATTATTTTGAATATGTCGTCGAGGTCGCTGAGGTCAAAGATGGCAAGCCGGCAGACATCCATGTGATTGGCGGTCGTGACATTTCGGATCTCACTCGCGGCAAGCAGCGGATTTTCCGATTCCCGAACTTGCCCTTTAATCTGGAGATTGCTGGATACGAGAAAAACGCATTGCCCGTATCGGTCGTCGAGCGTGCGCCGAGCGGCAGCCCCTTGGTGGTCGATGGCTACTACCTCATGCCGCGGCCGGAGGAGGTGAACGCCGAGTCCAACACCGCGGCATGCTATGCGCGGGTCATCAACCGCGATGGCAGCAAGAAGACGCCATTTATTCTTGCGGGCGCGAGTTTCCATCCCTTCACCATCAAGCATGAGAACAGGACCTTCACTGTCGACATGCGCAAGCGCCTGTGGCCGATGCCATTCGCGCTGCGTTTGGATGAATTCAGGGCCGAGTTCCACCCGGGAACATCGAGGCCTGCGAAGTTTGTGAGCCATGTCACGCGCATCGAAAAGGGCGATGAGTCGAAGGTGACGATTCAGATGAACGAGCCGATGCGCTATGAGGGGCTGACCTTTTTCCAAGCGAGTTACGGTCCGCCCGGCGCGGGTCCGGGACAGAAGCTTTATTCGGTCTTTGAGGTCGTGCGCAATCCTGCCGACATGTGGCCCGAGTACAGCCTCTACATCGTTGCCTTCGGCATGATGGTGACATTCCTGCTCAAGCTTTTCACTTATCTCGGAACCACCAGCCGCAAGAAGAACCATGTCTGACCAACCATCGCGTGCAGGGCGCCGCATTGCGGCAGTGATCATTGCGGTCGGAGTATGCGCCGCATTTTACAATTTGCTCGTCGACATGATGCCGAAAGGCGACCTGCGCAGTGTCGAGGGCTATGTCCCGTGGTCGAAGGAGACCTTGCGTGAGGTTGAGACTTTGCCGCTGCAGGATGGGGGTCGGATCAAGCCGTTTGGCACTTATGCCGGATTCGCGATGCTCAGCATCCATGGTGCGCGCTCGATGAAACTTGCCGATGCCGAAGGTAAGGAATATCGGGTCAAGCCGACCGCGTGGTTGCTCGACATTCTTTTCCGCCCGCAGTTTGCGATGCGCCAACCGACCTTCCGCGTCGACAACTCGGCGGCGCTCGAGTCGATCGGCGTGAAGCCTCGCGGCAAGCGCGATCGTTATTCGTACGAGGAGCTTGAGTCTGGCCGTGAGAAGCTCGGCGAGCTGGTCAAGGGCTTCGAGATGATCGAAGCGAAGAAACGTGATCCGCTGCAAAACCAACTCGCAGATCTGTCGGCAAACATGCGGACCTATGAGAGTCTGCTCGGGTATTTTTCCTTTGCGCGGGCAGGGGTGGTACTGCCTGGGTCCGGCGAGGCCGGCGGGCCTGACCGTCGTGCGGAGATGAGCGCTCTCATGATGACAGCGCCGCAGATCCGGAGTCAGATCGAAGAATCGCGTGCGGCGGGCAACGCGATGGGAGAGCGTCTGCAGGGTCTGCTTCAGCAGGTCCTTGATGCAGCGAATTTCGCCAAATTTGGATTGTTTGTGCTGCCGCCTGCGGAAGCGTCCGACAAGCAATGGCAGAGTGCGGGCAATGCGATCATGAATGTCATGACTGGCAGCGCGAAAGATGCCGAGACTTCGATTGATGATGTGAAGGCACTTGAAGCGATTGCACGGAGTTCTGCTGACGAAGCCGCATTTCGCAAGCACTGGGTGGCCTTTCGTGAGAGGATCGAGGCGAGGGCCAAGGCTCGCGGCGAGGGCGGATCAGTGCCGCTCGAAACCATCTATCAACGCAGCGACAAGTTCCTTTATGCCGTGGCATTTTTCCTGATGGGCACGCTCGCGGCGCTCGGCATGTGGTTCGGAGGTCGTTCGCGGGTTGCCACGGGTTTGTCATGGGCGGTCTGGGCGCTGACCCTTGCCGGCTTGGTCTGCTGCATTTCGGCGATCGTGATGCGCTGCATGATCATGGCCCGACCACCGGTCGGAAACCTTTATGATACCATCATCTTCATCGGCACGACAGTGGTGATGTTGTCGTTGATCGTTGAATGGATGGTCGGCCGTCGTTTCGCGCTCGGGCTTTCACCGATCATTGGCACGGTCTTGATGATTCTCGCGCGGCGATATGAATTGGGCGACGCCAAGGATCACATGGATCCGCTGGTGGCGGTGTTGGATTCGAATTTCTGGCTCGCAACGCATGTCATCACCATCACGCTGGGATATTCCGGTGGATTGCTGAGTGCGTTCATGTCGACTGGCTACATCCTGATGCGAGGCCTTGGGCTCGATGGTGGTGATGCGGGCCTGCGCCGCTCATTGACGCGTGCGGTCTATGGCATGATCTGCCTCACATTGTTCCTATCACTCGTGGGCACTGTGCTTGGTGGCATCTGGGCCAACTATTCGTGGGGCCGCTTCTGGGGATGGGATCCGAAGGAAAATGGCGCCTTGATGATTGTGCTTTGGACGCTAGCGATCCTTCATGCGCGGCTGGGTGGATTTCTGCGCGAGTGGGGTCTCCACTTGGCATCGGTCTTTACCGCGATCGTCGTGACCTTCTCGTGGTGGCATGTGAATTTCCTCGGAGTTGGTTTGCACAACTACGGCTTCACCGCCGGTAAATCGACGATCTGGGGCTTTTACCTCGCGATGCTTGTCGTGCTGATCTTCGGCGCGGTGGCGATGGTCTTGGAAAATGCCAAGAAGGGCGAAGATCGCGCGTAGTTCGCGGTTAGAATCATCGGCGTTTTCGTGATTGAGAGTCGGCTTGCGATAGTCGGGCAAACATGAAGCGTTTCAGTAACTCGCTTGCCAGCAGGTAAAGTGTGGTGATGCCGATGAGGGTGAGCATGATGTGCCATGGCAAGGGCACGAGGCCGAATATTTTGCCGAGCGCGGTGTAGGGGAGGGTGATCGTGGTCGCGGCGACCAAGAGCGTGGCGATTGCAAGGATGCGTCCGGGTCTGCTGCGGAAAAACGGGCGGTGGGTGCGGATCACCATCACGATGAACAACTCGGTCATGAGCGATTCGATGAACCATCCGGTTTGGAATTGTGCTTCGGTCGCGCGAAAAACGATCAGCAGTGCGCCGAAGGTGAGGTAGTCGAAGACCGAGCTGACCAGGCCGAAAGCGATCATGAATCGGCGGATGAAGTGATGGTCGAGGCGACGGGGCTGGCTCACTTGTTCGGGGTCGACGCTATCGGTGGCGATGGTGAGGGCGGGCAGGTCGGAGAGGAAATTGTTGAGCAGGATTTGTTTGGGAAGCAGGGGGAGGAAGGGCATGAAAAACGAGGCGCCCGCCATGCTGAACATATTGCCGAAGTTTGCGCTGGTGGTGATGTAGATGTACTTGAGCGTATTGGCGAATGTGATGCGGCCATTGCGCACTCCACGGGCAAGGATGCCGAGGTCGTGACGCATGAGGATGATGTCGGCTGCTTCTTTTGCGACATCGACGGCGCTATCGACCGAGATCCCCACATCGGCGGCGTGCAAGGCTGAGGCGTCATTGATGCCATCGCCGAGGTAGCCCACCACTTCGCCTGATTTCCGCAGGGCGATAAGAATACGTTCTTTCTGGTTCGGTTCGGTCTCGGCGAAAATGTCGATGTCGCCAACCCGCTGTACCAACGCCGCATCGCTCAACTCCCGCAGCTCTGAACCGGTTAGCAGATTCGGATTTTTGATGCCAACACTTTGGCTTAAATAACGGGCGACGAGTTGGTTGTCGCCGGTGATCAATTTGAAGCTCACGCCCAAGTCCTGCAGATCATTGATGGCGGTCATGACTTCGGGCTTGGGTGGATCCTCAAATAGCAGAAATCCTTCGAAGTTCATGTCGCGCTCGTCGTCCTTGTTGATGACAGGATCACCGGTGACATCGCGCGTTGCGATCCCAAGCACGCGGTGGCCTGCGATGCTGTAATCGTGAAATTGCCGCTGCAAGGCCTCGCGCATGTTGGCTAGGGGTATTTCGCCCTTGTCGGTGGCGACCTTAGTGCAGGTGGCCATGACATTGGCAAAGGCACCCTTGGTGATCATCAGGTGGCCATCGTTTGTATCATGCGCAACCACCACGCTGAGCCGCTTGCGGATGAAGTCGTACGGTACTTCATCGAACTTGGTGTAGCCGGCGGTTGTGACTTCGGTATCCGATCTCAGGGCTTCGTCGATCGGGTTGGTGAAGCCGCTTTCAAATGTGGCGTTGAGCACGGCATGGAGCCGGACGCTTGAGCTTTCGCGGCCATCCGCATTCATCGCGGCGTGCAGTTTGACACGCCCCTCGGTGAGTGTTCCCGTTTTGTCGGAACAAAGAACGCTCATGCTGCCGAAGTTCTCGATCGATGATAGCCTTCGCACGATCACTTGTTCCTCGGCCATTCGTTTGGCGCCGCGCGCGAGGGTGATGCTGACGATGGCGGGCAAGAGCTCCGGCGTCATGCCAACCGCCAATGCGAGTGCAAACATGAATGACTCGAGCACCGGGCGGTGAAAGAATACATTGATCGCAAATATCATGATCACGAAAACCAGCGTCACGCGGATCAGCAATTCACCGAAGCGACGCAGGCCACGCTCGAATTCGGTTTCTGGCGCACGCAAGCGAAGCCGCTCGGAAATGCTGCCGAGCTCGGTTTGCGAGCCTGTGGCCATGATCAAGGCACGGGCGGTGCCGCTCACGACATGGGTGCCTTCAAAGACCGCGTTGGTCCTTTCGCTTTGCTTGGCATTTACCGGCACGCTGCCGGTTTTCTTTTCGGAGGGATAGCTCTCGCCGGTGAGCGCGGATTCATCGACGAACAAATCCTTGGATTCGATCAGGAGTCCGTCGCCAGGGATCGTATCGCCGGCGTTGAGGATGGTAATGTCGCCTGTGACAACATCGTGCACCGGGATTTCAATTTCCGAGCCATCGCGCAGTACTTTGGCTTTGGTTTGAATCAGGTTCAGCAGTGCGGCCACTGCATTTGAGGCGCGATATTCCTGCCAGAATCCAAGCATCGTGCTCATAAGCACGACCGCGAGAACCATCAGCACATCCATGCGATCGCCGAGTGAAAGCGAGATCGCCATCGCGGCCAGAAGCAGAAGCACCAGCGGGCTGCGAAATTGATTCAGCAACAAGGCCCATGCGGTATGGTTCGGCTTGCGCATGGTGGCGTTGCCAAGTGACAAACGCCGGGTAGCTTCGTCGGCAGTGAGGCCTCGCGCGCTGGAATCCACCTGCCTGTAGGCCTCATCAAGCGAAAGCAGATGGATGTTCATGACGGATGATGCAAACCATCACCGTCCAACGCGGTCGCGGGAATCGCAACCTACGCGTATGGGCAAGATCTAAGGAGGCACGACACTCTTGTCGTGCGTTCAATGGATCAATAGCACCACAGGAGTGTGGTGCCTCCTTAGATCGTCAGCGCGCGATCGCTTTGCCAGAGGGTAAAGTGTTCGGGTCTTAGTTTCGATGGGTTGCGCCGGATATAACGCACCGCATTTGCGAAATGGTCCGCATCACGAATCATCGTATCCCGATAGCCTTTTGGCCATATTCGGCCTTGTCCGATTTACGTGATGAAACGCCCTTCCATGTTTTGATCAGGCTCTCGAGGTTTGTTTGGGCAGTGAACAGCAAGTGCAGATGATTCGGCATGATCACCCATGCATGATGGTGGACGCGGGTTCCTTGATCGCGCATCAGTGTGTCTTCGATCATTTTCCTGAGTTCTGGGTTTTTCATCACACAAGATCCTGATCCTTCATCGAGCCATCGCTCCAATCTTGCTGAAAAGCGCTGATGGTATTCAATTTCGAGATCCGCTGACCATGGCTTCGGGTGAATGTTTAGCCATGTTGCGTGTTCTTCTTTCCATTTGCGAATTTTCTGCTGAGGCATGGCGTCGCCTAGTCGAAAGGTGACGAACTGCATCGACTCCGTTTGCTGCCAGTGCGGAAGTTTTGTTCCGTGCTTGCGGATCTTTTCAGATGGATTGAGGTATCCGTCCATGCATGTGATGGGACGAATACAGCTATGGACAGTCAAGCTGTAAGGAGGCACGACACTCTTGTCGTGCGTTTAATGGTTTAAGAGCACCACAGGAGTGTGGTGCCTCCTTACTCACTTTTTCTCGAGCAGTGAGTGGCCGGTCATTTGAGCGGGCTTGGGCACGCCGAGCATGTCGAGCAGGGTGGGTGCGACATCGGCGAGGATGCCGTCCTTCACTTTGATTTTATCCGAGTCGCTGGCGACATAGACCGCGTGAACGAGGAAGGTTGTGTGGGCGGTGTTGGGTGAGCCATCGGGATTGCGCATGTATTCGCAGTTTCCGTGGTCGGCGGTGATGAGGAGTTTGCCGCCGAGGCGGAGGGTTTCCTCGACGACCGCTTTGACTCCTGCGTCGATCGTTTCGACGGCTTTGATCGCGGCTTCGACCACGCCCGTGTGACCGACCATGTCGGGGTTGGCGAAGTTGAGAATCACGAGGTCGTAGTCCTTGAGTTTTGAAACCACGGTGTCGGTGACTTCGGGCGCGCTCATTTGCGGTTTGAAGTCATAGGTCGGCACATCTTTGGGCGAGGGGATGATCACTCGGTCCTCGCCTGCGTTGGATTTTTCGACGCCACCGTTGAAGAAATAGGTGACATGCGGGTATTTCTCCGTCTCCGCGATGCGGAGCTGGGTAAGCCCCGCAGCGGCAACTGTTTCACCCAGGACCATGTCGAGTTTCTCCGGCGCGAAGATGGCCGGGCAGGTGTAGGTTTCGTCGTATTCGGTGAGCGTCACATAATGCGTCTTGGGCGTGACGACTCGGTCAAAGCCATCGAAATCGGGCTTGAGGAAAGCGTCGGAAATTTCACGGGCGCGATCGGCGCGGAAGTTGAAGAAGAGGATCACATCATTGTCGCGGATGCGTTGGGTGTCGGCCTCGGCAAAGATCATCGGCGGCATGAACTCATCGGTCTTGTCCTTGCGGTAGAAATCTGCAACAGCCTCGCTGGCGAGGATCTCGCGCGGCTCACCTTTGCCGAGCACGATCGCGTCCCAAGCAAGTTTCACGCGGTCCCAGCGCTTGTCGCGGTCCATCGCAAAGTAGCGTCCGATCACGGTCGCGATGCGCGCACCACATTTGGCTGCCTCGTCTTCGACTTTTGCGAGATAGCCCTCGCCGCCGGTGGGCGAGGTGTCGCGGCCGTCGGTGATCGCGTGAATCATGATGTCCTTCACGCCGGCTTGATGAGCGAGGCGGATCATCGCGATGAGTTGATCCTGATGGCTGTGGACGCCGCCGTCGGAAACAAGTCCGATGAAGTGGAGTCGGCCGGACTTCCCTTTTTCGAGAGCGGTGGTGAAGACCGGGTTTTGTGCGAGCGTGCCTTCGGCGATGGCTTTGTTGATGCGCGTAAGGTCCTGGTACACGATGCGGCCGGCGCCGAGATTCAGGTGACCGACTTCCGAGTTGCCCATTTGTCCATCAGGCAGTCCGACATCGAGACCCGAGGCGCTGAGGAAGCCCTTGGGGTAGGCGGCGAGCATTTCATCGTGAAAAGGGGTGTGGGCGAGGAGAGTGGCGTTGCCATCCTTTTGGGCGGTGGCTTGACCGCCGGGGTTGACGCCCCATCCGTCGCGAATGATCAGAACTACTGGTTTCTTTGCCATGCGCGCGCGAGATAACCTCGCAGTGATCGACGGGCAAGCCCGGAAAAACCATCATGGAGTGGAAAGTACGGGAAAATCAGGCAATTTTCCCGAATTCGCTGCCGGACGACTCGGAGGCGCGGTGGATCCAGACGCTTTGCACGACGCCGAGAAGCATCATGCAGACCACCACGAAGGTTCCCGAATAGCTCACGAGTGGCAGCGGGATGCCGGTGATCGGGGTGAGCAGCAGGCACATGCCGATGCTTTCGAAGACATGGGCGAAAAATAGCGCAACGACGAGGCTCGCGAGCAGGCGGCCTGTGACATCGCGGCTGTAGAAGGCGATGATGAGTCCCTGCACCATGAGAATGGCGAAGGCGGTGATCATGATGAGGCCGCCGCGGAATCCGGTCTCTTCGGCGATCACCGCGAAGATATAGTCGTTGTGTGCGGTGTCTTTCGGGATGAATGCTTTCGCATGCAGCGAGCCGGTTTCGGGTCCCGCATTCCAGCCGACACCTTTCCATCCGGCTTTGCCGACGGCCATCGAGATGTTGTAGGGCGCATAGGCTTCATTGCTCGTATCGACCTCACGCCCTTGCAGCATGCGCAGCCATGTGTCGATGCGTTCGGGTCCGCGTTTTGAAACCATCGGCAACACCACGAAATAGAGCAGCGGCAAAAGTCCGGCCCCGATGAGGCCCATGAAGGTGAGATATCGAAACGGAATGCCAGTCACGAGCAGGGCGACCACTACCACTGGGATCCAAACCAAGGCGGAACCCATATCGCCCATTTTCATCACCATGAGAAATGGCACGGCGGCGATCGATGCGATCAGAGAAATGCGTGCAATCGGCGATGCAAACCACGGATGAAGTTTTGGCAGGTCCTGCGAAAGCCAAGCTATCAGGATGATGCCGGAGGTGATGCCGAGCTGTGCCGGTTGGAAGCTGAGTCCGAAGAGCGAGAGGCGGTGAACCGAATCGTCCTGCTGCATGGCGAGAATCATCAATCCCAGACCTACGAAGTAGAATGGAATGCCGAGCCAGCGGATCCAGCGGTAGTCGATAAGCGCGGTGGCGAAGTACACCACGCTGCCGATGATAATCCATCGTTGCTGCATCGATGCGTACCATGGGCCGGCGCCGCCGAATTCCTTGAGGCCCTGCTCGCCGATGTATAAGTGCCTTGCGGCGCTCTCGATCATGATTACGCCAAATGCCAGCAAGGCATACATCACGAGAACCATGAGCCAGTTCATGCCGAGGAATTTTTTCAGAAACTGGGTCATGGGCGAGGGCACGAAGATACTTCAAGCCGAGTGGCTGGCAAGGCGGGTGTGAATGGATTTAACGCCGCGGCTTGCGCATCGGGTCGGGGCAAATATGCTGGCGGTGAAATCCGATGAAACTTGAGCGAGTCGATGTACTTCTGGTCGAGAAGGGGTTGTGTGAGTCGAGGGAGCAGGCCAAGCGCCTGATCCTTGCCGGCGAGGTGCGTATCGGTGATCGGGTGATCGACAAGCCGGGGCAGAAGTTGGCGGAGGACTCGGCGCTCGAGGTCAGGGAAAAGCCGAAATTTGTCGGGCGGGGAGGGATCAAGCTCGAGGGTGCGCTGGAGGCTTTCGGGATCGACCCTACCGCTTGGGTCTGCATCGATGTCGGTGCATCGACCGGTGGTTTTACCGACTGCCTTTTGCAGCATGGCGCGGCGAAGGTGCATGCGGTGGATGTCGGCACCAATCAGCTCGTGTGGAAACTTCGCAGCGACCCGAGGGTGGTGGTCAAAGAGCAATTCAATGCGCGTCACATGGTGCCCGAGGATCTCGGGGAAAAAGTCCGGCTGGCGGTGATGGATCTTTCTTTCATTTCGCTGACCAAAGTTTTGCCGGCTGTTTTTTCGGTGCTCGATGACGAGGGCAGCGTTGTTTGTTTGATCAAGCCGCAGTTCGAGCTCGACCGAGAGGATATCTCGAAGGGCGGCATCGTGCGCGATCCGGCCTTGCATGAGCGGGCGGTGGAAAAGATCCGGCGCTTTGTCGTGGATGAATGCCGACGCGAGTGGCGCGGGCTGATTGCCTCGCCGATCACCGGCACGGATGGCAATCAGGAATTTCTTGCGTGGATCGGTGGAGAGATTTCGTGAATCCGATCAGCGGCTGCGCTCGATGTGCACAGCGACGCATTCGGTATCGGGCAGAATGTGTTTTTCAATGCTGATCGCGACCTTTGCGAGCGGGTGGTTGCGCAGAAGAAAATCGCAGA
>JBIKIK010000071.1:0-7302 GCA_044361655.1 Luteolibacter sp.
GAGCAGCTTGATTATGTGCCAACCGGCATTGAGGCGGATCGGTTCGGAAACCGCTTTGAGTTTTAGATTCGGGAGCTTGCTGCGGATTTCGGGCTGAATCTGGTTTTCGGCTAGCCAGCCGATTTTGCCACCGTTTTCGGCGCTGGATTTTTCATCGCTTGATGTGCGGGCGATGCTGGAGAAGTCGGCGTCTTTGGCGGCCAATTGTTTGCGGACTTCTTCGAGTTTTGATTTCGCCTTCGCTTGGGCGCTGGAGTCTCCACTTTCGGGTGATTCGATGAAGATCTGGGCGAGTTCGTAGGATTTTGGGACCAGGAGTTTTGATTTGTTGGCTTCGTAAGCGTCCTTGATTTCCTGTTCAGATGGGTAAGAGGCGTCGGGTTTGGATTTTGATTCGAGATAGCTTTCGGAGAGTGCCGCCTCACGCGCGCGGACCATGCGTGCGATCACGGCTGGGTCCTGATCCCATTTTTGCTCGCGGGCTTCTTGGAGCACGAGCCGTTGTAGCAGTAGGGCTCGGGCGTATTGGCCAAGGGCTTGCGGATCTTTGGCGGCATTTCCATTGACGCCCTCGAGTCCGGCAAGTGACTCGCGAAGTTGTTCAGTGGTGACTTCGATGTCGCCAATGCGTCCGAGG
Organism: Luteolibacter sp.; assembly: GCA_044361655.1. Lineage (GTDB taxonomy): Bacteria > Verrucomicrobiota > Verrucomicrobiia > Verrucomicrobiales > Akkermansiaceae > Luteolibacter. The sequence goes on from JBIKIK010000071.1 coordinate 638, forward strand.
ACGGCTGGTGACTCGGCAAGCAATCCTGAGAAAGATGACAGAATGAGAAAAATGACGAGGCGCATCATGGGCTGCATCGATATCATCAAGGCTGGTTTTTATCATTTGTTGCCGCGATGCGGTTCTCAACGATTCGGTCTTTGTGTCCTTGAACGAGGTTTTCCACTTTTACGCGGGTGGTGCTGATGAAGGGTTCGCGGGCACCGAGGGCTTTGCCGAGGGCGTAGTTTTCGAAGCGCTCGAGGATTTCGGTGGAGGTGTTGAAGAGGGCGATGTTCTTCGTTTCGCGGTCGGCCACGGTGCGTTTGAGAACGATTGCCTCGGAAGCAAGTTGGGCGCGTTCTTCTTCCTTCGTGCGGGCGACGACGGCGGCCTTGTTGTAGCCGTCCTTCCATTTGGCGAGTGCTTCGTTGAGTTGGATGATGCGTTTGTCGCGATCGGCCAGCTTGTTGTTGAGCGTGGCGATGGATTCCTCGGCGGCGATTTTTTCGGCATTTGCCTGTTTGGCCATGGCGGCGCTGCGTTTTTCGAGGTCGGCGATCTTGCCTTCGAGTTCCTTGGATTTCGCTTCGGCGGCTGCTTGCAGTGCTTGGGCGTTGGCAGCCTCCACTTGTGAGGTACGAAGTTGCAGCATCGTCGAGCGGAGTTGCTCGCGGAGTTTGACGGAGGGATCGGCTTCTTCCGCCGCGTGCAAAGAAGCAGAGAATGCGATGAGGGTGAGAATTACGCGTTTCATGCGAGTGGATGTGAGGGGTGTTGGATCAGAACTTCGCGTTGAGGTCGATTTGCAAGATGTCGGAGCTGAGGGGCGGTCCGGCGACTTCATCGGCACTCATCCAGCGCAGCGAGCAGCGTACGGCTTTGGATAGGGCCATGGTGCCGCTGACGGTGAAGCCCTTCACATTCGTTCCTCCACCGCCGAAATCGGAGTCGGCGAAGGCGTCGAGCACCGCGTCGGATTCGACATAGCGGTAGCCGAGGCTGGCCTGCCAGTCGCCAAACGACTCGAGGGCCGGGTTGCCGACGATGAATGCAAGGTTCCAAGCCTCGTCACCGCCTTCGTAGTCGTTACCAGCGCCGAAGTTGTTGATCGCGTTGCTCTTGTTCACATCGAACGCCGTGTTTTTGATGACTTCGCCGACCAACGATATGCGGACAGGTGAGGACGAGAGGTCATCGAACCCGTCGTAATCGATGCGTGCGTTTCCGGTGATGTTACGGAATTTCGATGCCAATCCATAATACTGATACTGGTACTTGTTTCCAAAATCGTTGCTGGCGGTGCTGTTGTCGATGTTGCGAAGGGGAATGTAGGTGTTGCCCCGTTGAGCAAACGATGGTCTAAGCGAGTCGGTGTTGCCCGCATCTTTATCGGTGAGAGGAATGTATTTTTCCGAAAGCTCGCCCTGCATGTTGGAGTAATCGTAGTAGGCGACGGACACCTTTGCGGTGAGGTCAGTGGCGATTTTCCATTCGATGCCGAACTGTGCGCCGCTGAGCCATTTGTCGGTGCTTTCAAATTTGGCGGTTTGGTTGCTCGCGAAGTTAAAATCGGTGTTGTAGACGGGGAAGTAGCCGCCGCTGAAGAAGGTCGAAACCTCATCCGTCATGCGCACCTTGCCGCGCAGTGCGAGACCGTCGAAGCCGAGGTCGTCATCCCACATGATCTCGGTCGACATGAAGGGATTGTCGAAACGGCCGCCAAGAAAGGTCAGTTCTTCGCCATCGCCTGGACCTGCGTCGTAGCTGATGAATGCCCGATCGAGCCAGAGTGAGTATTTTGAGAAATTTCCTCCCGAGGCACCGAAGGTCTGGTTGGGTGAGGTTGGTGAATTGCTTTCGCCGGTTGCGATTCTCACGCCGGCATTGAAGCCGTCGCCGAGTGAAACATCGGTGCCCACGCGGGCGCGAAGTCGGGTGCGGTGGCGATCCTGATCGACATTGTACTGGGGGTACATCTGCGTGTTGGAAATGGAGGCATCGTACGGCGCGCCGGTGTTGATGGAGTTGAAGTTTGGAAAGAAATCGGCGGGAGCGTTTGAATTCGGAAACAACGTATTTTCCGAGCGCACGCGGATGTCGCCGAAGAGGCGGAATTTTGAGGTCCAGTCTGGGGCGACCTTTTCGCTCCATTTTTCCTCGCGGGCTTGGGCGAGGAGTTCCTGTTGGATTTGGTCGCGCATTTGGTTGCGGACGACTTCGGGAATGTAGGTGATGGTGGCTTCTTCCTCTGGGCTTGGTTCGGCCGGGAGGGGTGGGGCTTCGGCTTTGGTGTTCCCGGCGACTTTGGCTGCGTCGGCTTCCGCCTGTTGGATCATCTCGGCGGCTTCGGCCTGGGTGAGGATGCCTTTTTGTACGAGGCGATTGATGAGATTGATCGTGGCATTGCCGGTGGGGGTGGGTGGTGCCACATCCTTGCGTTCGGGGAGATCGGTGGAGAGTGGAAGATCGATGGTTGGGTCGGGGGACGACGACTCATCGCCGGCATTGGCGGGTGCGCTTTCGACGGGTGCCTCCTCGTTGGCCATCGTCGGCTGGATCAGCAGGATCGATGTGGCGGCAAGGATGGACGGGATGCGGGATGTTTGCATGACGCGGGGTGGGAAAAATTTGAGCGGAAAAATGTTTATGATGGCTTGCGGCCGTTGATGCGCAGAACGATGGGTGTGGGCATGTCGGCGGGCGGGGCTTGGGGGAGTTGGAGTCCGGTGAGGATGCTGTTTTTGATGGCTTGATCGGTGGCTGGATCGCCGGTGGTGCCGACGAGTTGGGCGCGGGAGATGCGGCCGTTGCTGTCGGGCCAGACGCGCACGGTGATGTTCATCGTCGCGCCGCGAGTTGCGGGGTGTCGCGAGAGTGCCTCGCGAATTGAGCTTTGCACTTTTGCGGCATACCAACCGAAGCGGCTGCCACCGCCGCGGTTGCCGGATCCGCCGATTTTGCCGCCATTGCCACGACCGCCGGACAGGCCCATGTCGGGTCCGTTGCCGCCGGTGATGCCGGTGCTGAGATCTTCCGAAGGTGGCGCCTCGGGCGCGGCCTCGGGCGGGGGCTCGTCTTCGGCGACGGGCTCCTGTTCCATCATTTCTTCCTCCTCGGGTGGAGGCGGTTCATTTTGAGGTGGGGGAGGTGGCGGCGGCGGGGGAGGTGGCGGCGGCGGCAGCGTGATGGTCAAGGGTTCGCTGGCCTTGGCCGCCTTGCGTGAAGGCTTCAAGTCGCCCGAAAAAATCCATGCCGCGACACCAAGCACAGCAACGCCGATGACGATCCAACGCGTTGGACTCGTCTTCTTGCCTTTGCTTTTGGTGGTGTCGGCCATCGCTGTGGAAAATTATTTCGGTGGTTGTGTGGCGAGGCCGATCTGGGTGATGCCGGTGCGGCCGAGCACATCGAGCACATCCATGATCAGTTGGTACTGGTTGGTGCGATCACCACGCACGACCACTGGCAGCTCAGGGTTGGTGGCCTTGAGTTGGCCAAGTTTGCTTTCGAGGTCGGACAGCGTGACTGGCAGCGTGTTGAGCTTGATGCTGCCGCTCGAGTCGATCGTGATCGCTTGGGTCTTGGGCGCTTCCATTTTTTGCGCCGACTTCGCGCTCGCGCTGGGGAGGTTCACCTTCACCCCTTGCACGCCGGCGGTGGTCATGATGATGAAGATGAGCAGGAGGACCAGATAGAGGTCGACCATCGGAGTGACATTGATGTCGTCGAAACTTTTGTCGTCGGCGGAGGCCATGGTGGTGGTTGGATTGGTGTTCGATCAGGAAATGGATTTTCCTGCTTGTCCTTCGGGTTCGTTCGGCGGGCGGTAGAACTCGGCCATTTTCGCGACGAACTCGTCGATGAAGACCTGCATGTTGGCCATGACGGTTTTGATACGGCCGTTGAGGTAGCTGTAAATGAAGAGGGCGGGGATCGCGACGATGAGGCCGACGACGGTGGCGAGCAGCGCCGATGCGATACCGGGGGCGATCGAGTTCACATTCACCTCGCCGGATTTTGCGATGATGGCGAAGGTGATCATCACCCCGACCACCGTGCCGAGGAGTCCGACATAAGGACCGCCGGCGATGCTGATGGTGAGGTAGACCAGGCCGTCGGTGAGCTTGTGGTTTTCGTGGACCATGCCGGCATCGAGGCTGGCGCGGATCGCTTGGATCGAGCGGCCGGGAAGGCCTTCCATCTTGTGGTTGATTTTGTGGAGGCGGTGGGAAATTTCTTCCGAGCCGATGTGGTAGATGTTGTAGAGCGGCGAGTCCTTGAGCATGTCCTGGGCATCGGCATCGACCGTGCCGCCCATGCTACGGATTTTTGCGCCGTCCGAGTGGTCGATGGCTGTGAGGTCGGTTGAAACGGTTTTCCAAATTTTAAGGAATTCCTTGTCGGCTTTTTCGACTTTGCCGAGGTAGATGAATTTTTTGTAAGCAACCGTCCAGCCGACTGCGATCATGAGCACGCAGACGCCGATGGCGATCCAGCCGTCGAACATCATGTTTTTGGCGATGTCGCCAAAGAGCATCACGTGCTCGAGGGCGCCGCCGCCGCTGCTGGTTTCGCCGCCTTCCATTTCGCCGAGTGAGAGAAGGCGTTGAGCTGAGTCGCTGGCACCTTGGTTGATCGATGCAAGCTTGATGGCGCCTGCGGGCAGGGTGGATTTGGTGATTTGGAGTTCGTCGATTTCACCCGTGAAGCCGGTGGTGTTGGTGCCTGAGGCATCGGCGCCGATGAGCAGTGGTGAAGCGAGGGCGGGGATGGTGCCCGCGATGGATGCGTAGGGTTCGCCATTCACATAGAGTTGGATTTTTCCTTCACCGGCAGTCAGCGCGAGGTGGCTCCATGTGCCTGCGGCGAGCGGGGCTGCGGCTTGGCTGCGGGTGCCGGAAACTTCGAGCATCGGCACGCCTTGATCGAGTGTGAGGCGCAGTGAGTTGTTGCCCTCGGCGCGGCTGAGGATGACCGCGTTGGATTGCAGGGCGGTGGGTTTGACCCAAAGGGAAATCGAGAGCGCTTGTCCGGCGCTCCATGCGAGGCTGTCGGTGTTTGGGATGTTGATCGGTGTGCTGCCGAGCAGGCGCGCGCCGTTGCCGATGATCGCGCCTTGGGCGGTGACCGCGGGGGCGGAGGCATTGTTGTTGTTTCCGGACGAGTCCGCTGGGCTGCCGCCGCGTTCGGCGAAATGATAGACCGCGACATGATCCTTCGCGAATGCGCCGGATTTTTCGGCAGCCGGCATCGCGGGGTCCTGATTGCCGTAATAAATGTGCAAAGTTTCCTTTGCCGATGGTTTGACCGGAAGCTTCACCCACACGAATGCTTCGCTGAGCAATCCGTCGTAGCTTTCGATTTGGTGGGGCAGGATTGTTTTGCCATCGGCGGCGACGAAGCGGATGTCGCTGCCATCTTCGCGTGCTCCGGCGAATTGGAAATTTCCTTCAAAGAGGCGTACCAGCAGCGTGCTGCTATCGCCGGCGGATGCGGTGAGCTCCGAAGCATCGAGATTGATCTTCTGGCGTTGGGTCCAATTTTTATCCCACCATGCGGCCTCGTCTTCGGCGATGAGGTTGGTGCTCAGGATGAGGGCGAGGCCTGTGGTGAGGAGACTGTTTCTTGTGAAGAAGCGGTTCATGAGGGTGTTGGTTGGAAATGGTGAAAATCAGAAGTCGGCCCATCCGCGGAAGGTGATGCGCACATCGTTGTTTTCGGCGTTGGTTTGCTCGGAAAGGGGAACGCCGGCGTCGACCGAGGCGTGGTAATGGTTTTTGACCTTAATGCGTGAACCGACACCGACGCTGTAGAGGTGTGGGCGAGCCTCTTGGCCGGGAAGGGCATCGATCAGGTGCGTCATGCCCGCATCGGCGAAGGCATAGATGCGCCATTCGTTTGGTTGCGAAAGAGAGACCGAGGATTTGCCGATGAGCGAAGGTGAGCGGAGTTCGATCGAGCCGAAGATCGCGTGGTCGCCGGTGGTGGTGGCTTCGAGGTAGCCGCGCACGGTGCCGAGTCCGCCGCCGGAGAATTGCTCGCTGCTGATGAGTGCCTGGCTGGCCGCCTGGCCTTGGACTTTGGCGAAGATCTGTGCGCCGCCGGGAAGGTCATGCGTGTGGGATGCGTCGGTGCGCAGGGTGATGAAGTTGCCTCGCGAGCTGTAGCGTTTGTTGGCGTATTCCTCGGCATCGCTGCCCATGCCGCGCAGCTGCATGTTCACTGAGGCGTTGAACTCGGTGTAGTGCTTGTCGTAGTTCCACGATGCCGAGTATCCGGCGCTGAGCGGGTAGTATTCGATGGGCGATGAGATCGTGTCCTTGCCGATGGTGATGTCCTCTTCGAGATTTTTGTAATCGATGCCGATGTTGGCGGTTTGGAAAAATTTCTCTTTCGTTGGCAGATCAAACATCGCACGCAGTCCGACAATTTCGCCCGGTGCGCCGACTGTGGCACCGCCGACCGTGTTGATCTTGCTGTTCTGTTTCGTGCCGGTGAGCATCAGGCTCGTTTTTTCCGCGACGCGGGCCATGTAGAATGCCGAGTAGATTAATGCGTCGTCGGTGTTTTCTGGAGCGACTTGAAAATTACCGCCGATGATGTGTCCTTTTTGGAACAGGTTCCCGTAGGTCATGGCACCGTTGAGGCGCAGCTCGGTGGTGTCTGCGCTGTAGCGGTTGTTG
>JBIKIK010000072.1:0-7264 GCA_044361655.1 Luteolibacter sp.
GGCCGGAGTTCCATGGGGTTTGGTAATCGGGCACCTGGGTGGCAACTTCGATGCGCAGGACCGAGCTGTAGACATCGGATGGAGCTGCAAAAACGGTGTTTGCCAGTAGGGCGAAAAGTGCGAGGTGGATCAATCGCATGGGAGTGCCCAAGGATAGGGCGAGCCGTGATTGTGGCAAAGGAAATTTGGGTTTTGGTGGCCGTCGAAGGAATCGGTGCTTGTGGGAGCATGGTCGTGGCGATACATCCGCGGCATGGAGCATCATGTTTATTTTTGGCTCAAGGATGGTCGGCAGAACGCGGGAGACCGCGCCGAATTCGAAAAGGCTCTGGCTGATCTTTTTGAAATGGATCTCGTAGCGGGTGGTAGCTGGGCCGTGCCTGCCAAGGTTGAGATCAGGCCGGTGGTCGACCAATCGTGGGACTATGCCTTGAGCATGCAGTTTGCCTCGCTTGAGCATCACAATGAGTATCAGACGCACCCGTCGCACAAGGCTTTCATCGAGGGTTACCGCGAGTGGTGGGCCAAAGTACTGGTGACGGATCTGGCTTGAGGCGGCTGCCGGATTTTATCGGCTGGCAAAGCCGTGATCGTGTGGGATGCTGGGGGTGTCGACCGTGTCCGATCTTTTCTTCACTCCCGCCGCGACCACCCGCAAGGGTGATGCGCCAGAGCCGCTTGCTTCGCGCATGCGGCCGCGGTCCTTGGATGAGGTGGCAGGGCAGCGTCACATTTTGGGAGAAGGGAAATTGCTGCGGCGCGCGATCGAGTCGGATCGTTTCACATCGCTGATTTTTTACGGTCCGCCCGGCACGGGTAAGACTTCTTTGGCCGGTGTGATCGCGCGGACGACCGGTTCGCGATTTGAGTCACTCAATGGTGTTGAATCGAATGTCGCAGAGATCCGGGCAAGGATTGATCAGGCCCGTACATGGCGTGAGCTGAGGGGGGAGACGACGATCCTTTTCATTGATGAAATTCATCGATTTAACAAAGCGCAGCAGGATGTGCTCTTGCCGCACATCGAGCGCGGGGTGGTGAGGTTCATTGGTGCGACCACGCACAACCCGTATTTCCATGTCAATTCGCCGCTGGTTTCGCGTTCGCAGGTTTTCCAGCTCGAGCCGGTGCCGGTGGACGAGGTCGTTCGATTGTTGCAACGGGCGCTGGCGGATGAAGAGCGCGGGTTTGGCGGGAAATTGGTCGAGGCGAGTGTTGAGGCTTTGGATCATCTTGCGGAGAAATCCGATGGTGATGCACGTAAGGCTCTGACCGCGCTTGAGTTGGCGGTGATGACCACGCCGGCCGATGAGGATGGCGTGATTCGGATCACGCTTGGGGTCGCTGAAGAATCCATTCAGCGCAAGGCGGTGGTTTACGATGCGGATGGCGATGCGCATTACGACACTGCTTCGGCATTCATCAAATCGATTCGCGGTTCGGATCCTGATGCCGCGCTTTATTGGCTCGCCAAGATGTTGCATGCCGGTGAGGACCCGAGATTCATTTCGCGAAGGTTGGTGATTGCCGCATCGGAGGACATCGGGCTTGCGGATTCGAATGCCTTGCGGGTGGCTTTGGATGCGCATCATGCTTTGGAATTTGTCGGCTTGCCCGAGGGGCGGATTCCGCTGGCGCATGCCACCGTGTATTTGGCGACGGCGCCGAAATCGAACACCGCTTATGCGGCGTTGGGCAGGGCGATGGCCGACATCGAGCAAGGCCGCACTTTGGCGGTGCCACCGCATTTGCGCACGGCGACGCGCAAGAAACTTGCGTCGGCTTCGGGTGAGAGTGAGTCCAAGCTGCAGTATTTTTACTCCCACGATTTCGAGGGCGCCTATGTGCCGCAATCGTATTTGCCGAAAGGCCGCGTTTATTACGAGGCCGGTGACCAAGGCATGGAAAAGCGCATCAGGGAGCGGCTTGATTACTGGCGCGCCTTAGCGAAGCCCGAGAATGGCGGCGGCGGTCACGAAGTAGATCAGCATGCCGGAGATGTCGACGGTCGAGGCCAGTGATGGTGATGAGACGACGGCCGGGTCGAGTTTGATTGCGCGGGCACCGAGTGGCAGGAGGGCACCGAGGACGGTGGCGGAGAGCACTTGCAGTGTGATGGCGGCCGCCACGGCAAGCGCGAGGTGGGGAAAGTCGAAATGCGCTTGGGTTTGAGGTTGCAGGTGAGGAAGGATAAGCGTGATGAATGCCGCGATGGCGATGCCGAGCGAGAGACCGAGGAACAGCCCGGTGCGAGCTTCCTTCCATGCGATGCGCAGGGCATTGCCGGGGTTGATTTCGCCAAGTGCCATCGCGCGGATCACCATGGTGGCTGCCTGACCGCCGGAATTTCCGCCTGCGGCGACGACCATCGGCAGGAACAGTGAAAGCACCGAGGCCTGCTCGAGCAGATGGCTGAAGCGGTACATCACATAGCCGGTGACAATCGAGACAAACGCGAGGCCGATAAGCCAGCTCACGCGGCGGCGAAAGTGGAGGCCGACGCTGGTGTTGAGGTAGGAAACCTCCGATTGCTCACCACCGATCGCGGCGAGTTTTTCGATGTCCTCGGTGGATTCCTCTTGGAGAATTTCGAGCGCGTCGTCGTAGGTGAGCACGCCCAGAAGGTGGTGGAATTCATCGACCACCGGCAGCACGATCAAGTCGTATTTTGAGAGCGTGCGCGCGGCCTCTTCTTGGTCGGCGGATGCAAGCACAAACTCGTCGGCTGGCTCCATGATGTCGTGCACCGGTGTATCCCAGGTGCTGAATGCGAGATCGCGCAGGCGCACCTTTCCGGCGAGGCGTCCTTGTTCATCGACGACGAAAATCCGTGCGAGCGTTTCCGCATCATCGCGGTCGCGGCGCAGCACGGTGATCGCTTGCTTGACCGTCATGTCGGCGGTGATGCGGCCGATGCTGGTGGTCATGCGTCCGCCGGCGGTGTCCTCCTCGTACTTCAGCAAGCTGCGGGTGAGTTCCTTGTCACGCGGGCCGAGTAGGCTGAAGAATCGGACTTGTGCTTCCTCGCTCACGACTTGGAAAACATCGACGCGGTCGTCGTCGGAGAGGTTGCCTAGCAGCACACGCAGCTGGGCGGGCTTGAAATGGTTGAGCGCCTCTTCGATCAGCGGGTAGGGCAGCTCGGCGATCACATCGGTGGCCATTTCTGGGCCGATCGTTTTGAGCAAGAGATCGCGTTTTTCGTCATCGAGGTTTTCGTAGACCGCGGCGAGGTCGGCGTAGTGAGCCTCCTCAGCAGCCGCCAGCACGGCGGATGCGTCCGAGGCGTCGAGTGCGCGCATCAGCTCATCGAGCGTATGGTTGTCGATTTCCTCGGGCACGCCCGGAGGGTGGGGGTTCCGATGCGATGGGGCAAGGAAAAGGAGTTGGTCGATTGAGGCTCAGGGCAGCTTCCATGCCTTTCGGAACTTTGCGTATTCCGATGTGGGCAAAAGGACATAGATCGGGTTGCGCGAGGGATCGATGCGGGCGATGAGTTGGCGAAGTTTGGTTTCGTCCATGGTCGTGCATCCGGCGGTCGGTTTTGCGCCGCCTGCGCGCCAGATGTGGAAAAAGATCGAAGAGCCATCGCCGGGTATCGTGTGGGGATGGGAATTATGGCCGATGTAAAGCTTCAGCGCATGGGCGGGGTCGCTTTGCTTCATCTGTTGCTTTTTCTCCCATGCGGATGAGGGTGAGCGATCGAGTACAAGGTGCTGGTTGTAGCTTGGAGATGATGGGTCTTCGACCCATAGATCTCGAGGCGTTACCTTGCGATAGGGCAGCAGGGGATGTTTGCGGATTGATGGGTCGTAGCCCCATGCGCCGCCGAGGCTGAAGACACCGGCGGGCGAGCGCATGTCACCTTCTTTCTTGATCGTGGCATTCTTTGGCAAGGGGTGGAGTCCGCGGCCCCAGATGAGTCCATTTTTTCCGAGGCGGGCTTTCCATACTTCGCCTTCAGGCTGCCATTGATTGCCGGATTTTTGGAACAGCTGGAGCGTCGCATGGGATGAGTCCCATGAGTCGGCATGGCCGAGCAGGCATTGGGTGGAATTTGTTGGCAGATCAAAGGCCGAGGCATTGAGGCCGATGAGGATCGAGGCGAATGCGATGAGTCGTTTCATGATGGGGTAAGGATTTAAAATGCTTGGGTCGTTCAGGTGCCGACGCGGGTGGCGCGAACATCGCCGACGAAGACCGCGGCGCGGAGTTCGAGTGGCACGCGTGCGATGTCATCGCTGAGCCAGAGCGTCGCCTCGCGTTTGAGTTTTTTGTAAGGCATTAACTCGAGGGTTTTGGCGTTGATTTTTCGGAGGTCCACTCCGAGGCGGATGGACTTTTGTTGCAGGTGGTTTTCGCGGCCGCGCACGGTGACATGCAGCAGGTAGGGTTGTTTGAACGGATAGATGAGGAGTTTGTAGCTGTCGCCCTCACGCAGGTTTTGGCTGCGGATGAAGAGCATCGCAGAGAATAGATCGTAGACCGGTTGGTGTGTGAAATTTTTGCGGCTTTCGCTGAGTTTGCCTGATTTGTGGTCGCGGGATTTTTCCTCACAATTCACGCTGATTGGAGTGTGCCTAAGCGTGGTGGTGATGGTCTCGCTGCGATCGGTCTCGGTGGATTGGAAAAACAACGGCTTGAGCGTGGTGGGGTCGATCTCCGACCAGGCGTGGCTTTTGTAGGGGAAAAGTTTCGCGGCGGCACCGGTGCTTTCGACTTCGGAACGGATGGAAATTTTACCGGGTTTGCTGGCTCCACGTGGCTGGAATTCCACCCGCATGAGGCCGGAATCGAGCAGGCCTTTCCAGCTCACGCGCAGGTTGACCGTGCAGGAGGGGATCGGTGGATGCGGGCCGGGTTTGGGCGGGCTGAGTTCGCTTATCCGCGCCGGCTCGGCGAATGACAGCGCGGGGCAGATGAGCGCGATGATCATCGGCAAAATTTGCAGGCCTTGGCGGGATTTCGGGTGGAATTGCATCATGGGAGGATCAGCCATGCACATTTGACGAGTGCATGGCACGGGATTCGAGGGGAATTTCACCTGCGGAGAACTTTTTCTTTGTGATGGGTAGGCCGGGCGGGTAGAAAGCGCGTGTTGCAACATGGTGGATAAACTGACTTATCGGCAATCGGGCGTTGATACGCGAAGGGCGGCGGCGCTAGTGGGCGACATCCGATCGCAAGTGGCCAGAACACAGCAAGCGCGCAAATTGTGGGGGGCATTCGGATTGTTTGCCGCCTGTTACGATTTGAGTGACTACAAGGAGCCGGTGATGGTGACTGGCTGCGATGGTGTAGGCACCAAGCTGGAATTGCTTTTGGAAAATGATCTCCTCGAAATCGCCGGCAAGGATCTTGTGGCGATGAGCGTGAATGACATCCTCACCACCGGTGGTGATCCGCTATTGTTTCTCGATTACATCGGCATAGCGGCATTGGACGAGGCAAAGATCAATCGCCTGATCACCGGCATGTGCGATTACCTCGAGGCATGCGACTGCATTCTCGCCGGTGGTGAGACAGCGGAAATGCCGGGGATCGTGCCTGAGGATGTGATTGAACTTTCCGGGTTCTGCATTGGATGCGCCGAGAAACCGGACCTGATCGACCCGACTACCGTGGCGGTGGGCGACTGCCTTGTCGGATATGCCTCCGACAGCATTCATGCCAATGGCTGGTCCTTGGTGCGCCGGGTGCTCAAAGAATTTCCGGGCGAAGTTTCCGAAGACGAACTGCATGCATGGCTGCAGCCGACGAGGTTGTATCACGATGTCGTGGCGGGTCTTAAGAACGGCGGCGTGAGGCCGAAGGCGATGGCGCACATCACCGGTGGCGGACTGCCAGAAAACCTCGAGCGTTTGTTCCGTGGCATGGGCGCGGACTTGGAGATCCCGAAATGGAATCTGCCGGGCATCGAAAAACTTTACCGTCATGTCGATGCCGAGGATCGTTTCCACACCTTCAACATGGGCATTGGCTGGGTGGCGATCGTTGCGGAATCGGATCTCGATGCCGCGCTCGCTGCCGGACCGGGTGGTGTTTTGATTGGCCGCATGGTTCCCGAAGAGGGAGTGCGGGTACGCGTGAAAGGCGAATGATTATCGCAGACACACAATCATGAGCGATTTCCTCAAACACGAATGCGGGATCGCGGCGGTGCGACTTCGCAAACCGCTTGCCTATTATCACGATCGCTACGGCTCAACGCTGTGGGGCCTGAACAAGTTGTTTCTTCTGATGGAGAAACAACACAACCGTGGTCAGGACGGCACGGGCATTGGCTGCGTGAAGCTCGACATGCCAAAGGGCGAGGCCTACTCATTCCGCAGGCGTGGCATCGAGAAAGACGCGCTGGCCGAAATTTTCCGCAAGGAGATCAAGCAGTTCCACAAACTCGCTCGCAAAAAACAACTCGACCCGGCCGACCCCAAGAGCGTCAAGAAACGCTTCGATTTCGGTGGTGAGATTCTCATTGGTCATTTGCGTTACGGTACCTCCGGCGAGTTTGATGAAGGCTCCTGTCATCCCTACCTGCGTCGCAGCAACTGGCCGACGCGGACGCTGATGGTGATGGGCAACTTCAACATGACCAATGCCTCGGAGTTGAACCAGGTGCTGATCGATCGCGGTCAGCATCCGATTTTCGGCACCGACACGCAGACGGTTTTGGAGGAAATCGGCTATCATCTCGACGAGGCGCATACCGATCTTTACCGCGAATTGCGCGATGCCGGCGTTGCCGGAGAGGACATGCCTGATCGGATTTCTGCGGCGCTCGATGTGCCGCGACTGGTGGCGGAGGCTGCTTGCGCGTGGGATGGTGGCTATGCGATCTGCGGGGTGATTGGTAATGGTGACATGTTCGTGATGCGCGATCCCGGTGGCATCCGGCCATGCCACATGCTGGTGACTGATGAGGTCATTGCATTCTCGTCCGAGCGCGTGCCGCTTATGACCGTATTTGAAGCTGAGGCCGATCAGGTCAAAGCGGTGGATCCCGGATCGATCATCACCATCAAGTCCGATGGCAGCTTTTCCGATACGGCGATGATGCCGCCGCAGCGCTTTACGCCTTGCTCGTTTGAGAAGATTTATTTTTCCCGCGGCAATGATCCGCTCATTTATCGCGAGCGTAAGTCAATGGGTGCGGCGCTCGTGCCGCAGGTCATCGATGCGATAGGCGGTCTGTATGAAAAGACCGTGTTTTCCTTCATTCCGAACACTGCCGAGACTGCTTATTATGGTCTCATGGATGGCTTGC
>JBIKIK010000073.1:0-7237 GCA_044361655.1 Luteolibacter sp.
CGGCACTTCGAGCAGGAGGTGGATGTGGTTCGACATCAGGCAGTAGGACAAAATCCTACAGCCCGAGAAATTTTCCTGCATGCGCATGAAGGCTCGGAACCGCTCGCGCTCGGTCTGCTCAAACACAAACCGCCGATCCACCACACGGCTGATGCAATGGTAAATCGCCGGCTTTTCCGCCGAATCCTTCCACGGCGCCAACCATCGCTTGCTACTCATGCTCCACCAATAACAACCGCCAGGCCAGATCGCAAGAAGAATTCATACAATTTGTCTGGGAAATTGTACAATCTGGTAAATTGTACGGTAATACGGTAAAGTCTGGAGACCCTCGGCTCTCAGTTGACGAGAGGCGGGACAGGGGCGGGAGCGCCCGGATCGTTTTTAACCCGCCGGGTTGAGCAGGGATGCGGCCATGGCTCGGGCTTGTTTTCCGCCGCCGCCGAGCATGCGAACGAGCTCTTGGATGCGGGTTTCGCCGACAACGGGGAAGAGGCGTGAGCGGGTGCGGCCGGCGCTGACTTCCTTCTCTACGACGAAGTGGCGGGAAGCGGTGGCGGCAACCTGCGGAAAGTGGGTGATGGCGATGACCTGGTGGCGCGTTCCGAGTGCGGCCATTTTTGCGCCAACGGCGCGCGCGACTTCACCACCGACATTGGCGTCGATTTCATCGAAGACCATGAGCGGCGTGTCGTCCTGCTCGGCAAGGGCCGACTTGATGGCAAGCATCACGCGGCTGATTTCGCCGGACGAGGCGATCTGGCGCAGTGGCATGAGCGGTTCGCCGGGGTTGGGGCCGAAGAGGAAATCGGCGGACTCGAGGCCGTGCGGGCCGGGGTCGGCAAGCGAGTTGAGCGGAACCTCGAAAGACGATTGCTTGAAACCAAGATCCTTGAGCTGCGTGGAAATTTCCTTGGCAAGTTTCGGTGCGGCCTTGCGGCGTGCGGCGGCGAGGGTCTTGCCGACTGCATCGAGCGCCTTGCGGCCTTCGGCGACTTCGCGTTCGAGTTGCTCGATTTTGTCGGTGCGGTTTTCGATTGAGTCGAGTCGAGCAGCGGCTGTGTCGCGGCGGTTGAGCACATCGGCGAGTGAGGGGCCGTACTTGCGTTTGAGCGATTCAATGAGATTCACGCGTTCGGCGAGTGTCTCGGCCTCGGCGGGATTGATTTCGAGCTCTTGCGTGTAATCAGCCAAATTTCCTTCGAGGTCCTGGAGTTCGACCGCAGCGGTTTCGAGTGATGCGGTTTTTTCGCTGATCGAAGGGTCGAGTTTTTCAAGATCGCGAACGAGGCGTTGGAGTTCGCCGAGGCGGTCGAGGATGCCATTTTCACCGTTTAGCGTGGAGATAGCGGCGGCGGCGGATTCCATGAGACGGCTGGCATTGTTGGCGCGGCGCCAACGATCCTCGAGATCCTGTTCTTCGGCGGGATTGAGTTGGGCGGCGTCGATTTCGCTGATCTGGTGTTTGAGCAAATCGATTTCGTGCTCGGTGGCATTCTCCGCATTGCGAAGTTCCTCGAGTGCCGCGTGTTTCGTGCGCCATGCGCGGTAGGTTTCGCGATAAGTGGCGAGTTGGTTTTCTGATCCTGCATAAGCATCGAGCATTGCGAGTTGGCGGTCGGCCGAGAGCAGTGATTGGTGGTCATGCGGTCCGTGGAGATCGACGAGGTGTTCGCCGAGGCGTTTGAGCAAGGCGAGTGTGACCGGCGAATCGTTGACAAACTGGCGGCTTGCCGATTGACCGATTGTGCGGCGAACGATGAGTTGGTTGTCGTCGCAGGGGGCTAGGCCGCCTTCTTCGAGGATCGGGTTGATGCCGGCCGCGTGGGTGAGTTCGAACACCGCCTCGACGAGGCATTGGTCTTCGCCGGTGCGGATGAGTGATTTGTCGGCGCGTTCGCCGAGCACGAGTTTGAGCGCGCCGACGATGACGGATTTGCCGGCGCCCGTTTCACCGGTCACGCCGATGAGTCCGGCGCCGAGTTCCCATGCGAGTTCATCGACGAGTGCCAAGTTGCGGATTTTCAGGAGGGTGAGCATGGAGAAAAAAATCGCGGGAATTTTCGGGTGTTTTGTTAGTATCCGGATGAGTCTTCGCTTAAAGCCCATGGGGCTTGGTAGGCGCCGCTGCGTTGGGTTTCGATTTGGCGGATGATGTCGTTGAGCAGAGCCGATGCGCCAAAGCGGTAGCATTTATTGTTGAGCCATGCATCACCGAGCGTTTCCTTTACGGCGACGAGAAATTGCAGCGCCTGCTTTGCGGTGCGGATGCCGCCGGCGGGTTTCATTGAGATCGCGACGCCGGTGTCGAGGTAGTGGTCGCGGATCGCATCGAGCATGACCTGGTTATTGGCGAGCGTGGCGTTGGCGGATGTTTTGCCGGTGGAGGTTTTGATAAAATCACCGGGGCGCAGCACGCGCATGGCGAGGAATGATGCCGCGCGGATGTTGTCGTAGGTTTCGAGTTCGGAAGTTTCGAGAATGACCTTGAGGCTTGAGGGTCTACAGGCTTCGAGCACAGCGGAAATTTCGTCCTGCACGAGATCGAGTTCTCCGGCAAGGAAGGCGCCGCGGTTGATGACCATGTCGATTTCGTGCGCGCCATCGGCGATTGCTTGGCGGACTTCGGCGAGGCGGGTTTTGAGCGGTGCTTGGCCGGAGGGGAATGCGGTGGCGACCGAGGCCACGCGGATCTGGCTGTGGCGCAGGTGTTTCACCGCGTGTTTCACCATGCTTGGATAAACGCAGACCGCGGCGACCTGTGGTACATCGGCGGAATCATGCGGGCGCAGGGCCTTGCGGCAAAGCGAGGCAATCTTGCCCGGTGTGTCTTTGCCTTCGAGCGTGGTGAGATCGATCATGCTTGCTGCCAGGCGCAGTCCGAAGATTTTGGAATTTTTTTTGATACTACGGGTGTAGTGTTTCGCGACGCGTTCCTCGATGCCTACCGCATCGACCGGGCCGACTCCGTCGATGAGCTTGCGCAGGGTGTTCGACGGGCGGGGTGGCATGGGCTGACTGGTGAGCGGGAAACAATTCAGATCATGCCACGGCAGTCGAGGTGTTGGTTCATCTCGATCGCGGGGTTCGCTTCGGCCGCCTCGCCGACGACGATGGCTGGCACGCCGGCGACGGTCGTGTGTGGCGGCACATCGTTGAGCACGACGCTGCCCGCGCCGACTTTGGCGCCGGTGCCGATTTCGACGCGGCCGAGAATTTTCGCGCCTGCGCCGAGCAGTACGCCTGAGCGGATGATCGGGTGGCGATCGCCCTTTTCCTTGCCGGTGCCGCCGAGGGTGACCTCATGGAGGATCGAGACATTGTCCTCGATGATCGCTGTTTCACCGACCACGAATGAAGTCGCGTGATCGAGCAGGATGCCGCAGCCGATGCGTGCGGCCGGGTGGATATCGACGGCGAAGGCCTCGCTGGCGACGCTTTGCAGGTAGAGCGCGAGCCAGCGGCGATCGTCCTGCCAGAGCTGGTGGGACACGCGATAGGTGGTGAGGGCGAGAAAGCCTTTGAAAAAAAGCAAGGGCTCTAGCGGCGAGAAGCAGGCGGGATCGCGTTCGTGGATGGCGAGAAGGTCGCGCATTGCGCAATCGACGATGGCTGGGTGGCGTTCGAAGACCCCGTAAAGCAGTGGTTCCATGATGCTGCGCGGCATGTCCTCGCGGGCGAGGCGGCGGGCCAAACGCGCGCCGAGGGCGGCGGCGGCAGAATCGCGGGAAAGAATCACATCATCGACCAGCGCGATGAGCGTTGGCTCGCCTGAAGCGATGCGTTGGGCTTCCTCGCGAAGTTGGGTCCAGAACTTTGCGGTTTCGCCATGGGAGGCGGACCCGGTTTCGTGGGGATTCTTGCTGGCCGACTGCCCTGTGATTTGTTGGGATGAACTCATGAAGATCTCGCAGAAATTGGAATACGCCTGCAGGGCCATGGCTCAGCTTGCGAAGCACCATGACGGGCGGACCTTAACACAGCTCGAGGACTTGGCGCAACGAGAAGAGGTCTCGGGCAATTTTCTGGTGCAGATTCTCAACGACCTGAGGCGGGCTGGGCTGGTCGAGAGCCGCAGGGGCCGGGCAGGGGGCTATTTGCTGGCGAAAAGCGCCGAGGCCATCACGCTGCGGCAGGTGGTCGAGGCGGTAGATCCGACCTTGCTTCAATGTTCGGTCATGGGTGGCGGTGAATCCGGGGCGGCGGTGAAACAGGCGTGGGAAAAAGTTTCGGCCGAGGTGACCGAGGCGCTGGACGGTACCACTCTTGAGTCGATTGTGGCCAATCCGTCGGGCTCGATGTTTTACATTTGATGCCGACGGGTCGCGTGTGGTCGTGCCGTGATGCGACGACATGACTCGATTTTTCCGGGTTGCCATTGGCGGGATGAGCGGGATGCTGGGGGGGTGCTTGATCTTGATGCCAATGCGACGACTGCGCTGCTGCCCGAAGTGGTAGACGCGATGCTGCCTTGGTTGCGCGATGGACATGCCAATCCTTCGGGCGCGCACCGCGAGGCCAAGCGTGCGAGGGCGGCGATCGATCGCGCGCGCGAGCAGGTGGCGGCCTTGATCGGTGCCGATGCGAATGAGATCGTTTTCACCGGTGGCGGCACGGAAAGCGTCAACACGGCGCTTCATTCGATGGATCGGCTTGCTGGTGCTGGTTGTGCGATGGTTTCAGCGATCGAGCACAGCGCGGTGCTGCGTTGTGTGGAGGCGATGGCGCGTGGAGTTTCACTTGCGCCGGTGAATGCCGGTGGTGTGCTTGAAATGGATGCCGTTGCCGAACATTTGCACGGCGCTGCCTTTGTGTCGGTCATGATGGCCAACAACGAGATCGGCGTGATCCAACCGGTTTCGGAAATTTTTCAAATGGCCATGGCGCATCGTTTGCCGACGCACAGCGACGCGATCCAGGCGGCGGGCAAGATTGCCATCGATGTCAAAGCGATGGGCGCGGACATGCTTTCGATTTCTGCACACAAGTTTCATGGCCCGAAAGGGGTAGGGGCATTGTATGTGCGAAGCGGTCTGGCATTCGAGCCATTGCTGCGCGGTGGGGGGCAGGAGGGCGGGCGCCGCAGCGGCACGGAAAACACCGCAGGCATCGTCGGCATGGGCGTGGCTGCCGAGCTTGCGGCGAGGCATTTGCGCGATGGCGATGCGGCAACGGTAGCGGCCATGCGCGATGCCTTTGAATCGAAGGTTCTTGCCGGGCTCGCCGGCGTGACCCTCAACGGCGACACCGCACGACGGCTGCCAAATACGAGTCACCTTTCATTCGCTGGATGCGAAGCCGCGGGCTTGTTGATTTTGCTCGACGAAAAAAATGTCGCCTCTTCGGCGGGGTCGGCGTGCATGACCGGCAGTCAGCGCCCCTCGCATGTGCAGTTGGCGATGGGCATTCCCGAATCACGGGCAAAGAGCAGCCTGCGATTCAGCTTTTCGAGGCTCAACACGATGGATGACGCGCTTGCGGTGGCTGATGCGGTGATCGCTGTTGTTGGCAGATTGCGACGCGTGCAGGGTGGGGGGGTCGGTCCGGTGACGGTGTATTCACCGTGAGCCGCAAACTTTAGCGTCGGTATGTGGTAATATTTCAAGCCTCTGCATGGAGGTTCATGAGGGATGCGTTCTGGAGAATCCGGGCCAAATCAACAGGCAATCAATGATGAAAGAGCAGGTAAAATCCCACAAATCTCACATGAAACACCCCCCAAGTCTCATTTTTCCCAAAATTTCTTTCACTGGCGCATTGACATCCCGCTTTGGGTCCCTAGTCTCTGCGCCCCGCGCCCATTGCCGGACGCGAAATCCTAAATTTCCAACGAGGCCCAAGCCATGAGCAAACGCACCTTCCAGCCCTCCAAGCGCACCCGGAAACAACAATTCGGCTTCCGCGCCCGCATGGCCACCAAAGCCGGCCGCGACATCCTTCGCCGCCGCCGCCAAAAGGGCCGCAAGCGCCTCGTGCCAAAGGGCGCCGAGAATCCGTTCAAGCGTCACACGACGCAACACGGATCCTAATTTCCCGACCGCGCCGCGGCAACGGGCTCACTTTCCGGCCCATCGATGAGACTCCCGCGCAAATGCAGCATGAAGCAGCGTGGCGACTTCGCCCGCGTGCGCCAATCAGGCCAAGCCAAAACCGGCCGCTTCGTGATCCTCAGCACGCTCGCCGATCCATCGCTCGACACCTTGCGCACCGGATTCATCACCAGCCGCCGCGCTGGCAAAGCCCACGAGCGAAATCTCCTGCGCCGTCGCTTCCGCGCCCTCGTGCAGGCCCACGCTCCGGACTTTAGCGAGCCAAAGCGATTTCTCGTCACCATCGCCCGCCCCGGTGCCGCCAAGGCGAGCTTCGCCGAACTGGAGGCCGATTGGCTCAATCAAGCCCGCCGCCTCAAGTTGATCTCCAACAAATCCGCCGAAGCATGATCTCGCGCATCGCTACCGCACTGATCCGCGGGCTCATCCGTTTTTACCAAATCGCGCTGCGGCCGATGATCAAATTTGCCGCGGGCCCGGGCGCCGGCTGCCGTTTCACGCCCTCGTGTTCACATTATTTCCTGCAAGCCGTCGAAGCCCACGGCCCGCTCACCGGATCCTGGCATGGCATTCGCCGGATTTTGCGCTGTCATCCATGGGGTGGCTGCGGTTATGACCCGGTGCCGCCGGCAGTTCCCTCCAAAGCCAATCATCCCTAACCCGCATTCCATCCTCACATGTACGATCGCAAAACTTGGGTAGTCCTCGCAATTTGTGGCGCCTTGCTGGCCCTCAATTTCCACTACGCATCGAAAAACCAACGCGCCACCGCCGAGGCCCGCGCACGCGAGGAAGCGTTGCAAAAAACCAAGCCCGCGATCGAGCCCACCTCGAAGGAAAGCAGCGCCGGCCTTACCGTCACACCCCCGCCCCCGCCCGCCGAAGAAGAGTTGGTGACACTCTCCAACGACAAAGTTTCATTCGTCTTCACCAACATCGGCGGCGGTATCAAAACCGCGGTTTTTCAAAATGAATTCGAAGTCGGCAGCAAGACCAGCAAGGTCGAGATCAACCGCTTCCACATCGGAGGCATCGGCACACTGGCGGGTGCTGGCGAAACGCTGGAAAACATGATGTTTTCCAAGATCGATGCGGAATCGGTCGAAGGCAAAAAAGTGGTCTACAGCGCCACGCTACCGTCCGGCATCATAGCAAAAAAAATCTATTCGCTCAACGAAGGCAAAGAG
>JBIKIK010000074.1:0-7222 GCA_044361655.1 Luteolibacter sp.
CCAACATCGTCAGGACCAACGAGCTTGGTTCTGGAACGCTGACACTGGAGAAACGGAAGCCAAAGTTGTTCCACTCGTTCGACGGGGCGGTGCGGTTGCGGAACGAAGAGGCCAAGATGTCGAAGTCGCTGTAGTCCCAAGAGCCGCCGCGAAGCCCGCGCATCGAGTCGATAACGGCGTCGTTCCATTCCCAGACATTGCCGCCTTGGTCGAAGGTGCCGTACATGCTCGGATCGCTGCTGTATGTGCCGACGTCCGTGACAGATCCAACACTCTCATTATAGTTCGCATCAGCCGCGGTGATTGTGTTCTGGCCGTTCGGGTAGAGTGAATAGGTCGAGTTGGCGCCATTGTAGTACGCCGCCTTGTACCACTCGTTTTCGGTGGGGACGTAGACTTGGGCTCCAGCGTTTGCCAGAACGATACCGCTGATCGCGCCATTGAGCGTGTAGCCTCCCGTTTCGGTGCTGCCGCTGCCTTGGCCATTCACCATCCAGTTGGCCATCCGCGCCGCATCGAACCAAGAGACATACACCACCGGGCGGTTGGCCAAGGCAGTGGTCACTGAGTAGGTGTAGCTACCAGAACTGCCACTCCGGGTGATGCCAAAGCTCGACATGCTGGAATTGTAGAGCCCGTAGCTATCGGTCTTGGCAGCAGCATTGAGGAACGCGCCATACTGAGCGTTGGTCACCTCGTACTTGCCGATCTGGTAAGCGTAGCCGACCGCGCCGTAGCCGTTTCCGTTTGCTGTGTTGCCGGCATTGCCGACCGTGACCCAGTCCATCGTGACTGTAGCTGTTGCGGAGGTGATGAGGGCGGCGGTGGCCGCGAGGGTGAGGAGCTTTGGTGACTTCATGGCGGGGTAGGTGTTAGACAACGCGGACTTTAGCCCCCCCCCGCGAGAGCGAGGGTAAAAGTGCGGTTTTTGTGAGTTTCTCGTCACGCTGGCTTCCACAGCATCCCCACCGGCACGTCGTGTTTTGTGGCAGTTTCCAGGATGAGCTTGGCGTCGGCGGCCCTGCGTTCGATTTCCTCACCGGAGTCAGCCCAAGCAGCCCAGACCCTCGGGCTAGATTCTAGTCGGTTAGGCGGAAGTAGGAGAAAATGGCATCACGCAGAGCTGTGGCGGACAGGTTCACACCCACGGTGCCTTTGACTGCGGCGAGGATGCCTTGCCAATCCGTGGAGTCCGGTGGGAAGGCCTGCATGAAGCGGCCAAGGTCCTTGCGAATTTCTTCCGCCAATTTGGGGCCCGGTTCGGCAGGAAGGGTGGCGGCAATGCGAAAGACATCGGCGCGGTGTTTCTTGATCTTTTGTGAATCGATCTTTTCTCCTTCGGCCTTGCGGCGCTTCAAGTCGAGCCATGCGAAGGCCTTGAGCGGGATCAGGGAAGTGGCGTTGGCGAAGTGAAGTCCATCATGGATGTCGTGGTGAACGCGAATCAACTCATAGTATCTATCATCCAGAAGTATGGCAGACAGGCTGTGATAATCCTCATCAGTGATGACCGGCAAGGTTTCCCCAGGAGCGAGGTCGATGTTTTCCGGTCCACGACTGAACAGTTCGAGTTCTTTGGGGAAACGCGGGTCTTTGGGGTCGGCAAAGCGGTAGAGTTCAGGTTTGCCGTTGCTGCGGGCTCGAGTTTCATATTGGCCATCGCGGATGAAACGGCGGAGGGTGTCGATCGCTCCAGCACCGAGCAGCTCCACGATAAGGACGATGTCCAGATCCTGGGTGGCACGGAACTGGAGTGATTGGCGGGAGAACCAATCGTCGCAGGCCGCACCACCGATCAAAACGATGGAGCCCTCATGCAGTTTCATGCGTTCGCGCAACAGGTCGAGGCCTCTTACCATGAGAATTGTTCGATGAGGGTTTCGAGTTGGTCCTGAACGCGTTCATTTGGATCGTGTCGCAGGCTGAGAAAGAGCGAAAGGGGATCCACCATTTCCTCGCGGATGGTGAGCAATCGCGGGTTGTAATTCCAAATCTCGAGTCGGGCCGTGGCATCGATGCGGTCGGCACAGATTTCGAAAGCATGGTCCTTGGATGCCTTGTGATGAAGGGCATACACGGGCGTGCGGTCATCGACGATCATCGTTGCGCGGCTGAGTGCTGTCATGCCAGCCATGAGGGCTTGCGTTGATGGTTTTTCCCAACGGACCCAGTGGGTGGCGCGGATCGGCGAGGCCAGCCAAGGCAGGGCCTTTTGCCACAGTGCCCGACGCTCGACATGAAAGCGCAGGGTGACAACGCGGCCGCTGCGCACGGGATCGCAAAGTTCCGCCGCCTCCAGTTCGCGCTTCACTTTGATGAGCATGTTGGGCGAGTAGCCGACGACTTCGGCCACCTTTTGTAGTGGCCAAGGATGGATGCTCTCTCGCTCCAGATGGTAGAGGAGGACGCATTGAGCCGCCGGGCTGAGTGTTTTTGCGGTGGGAAGTGCGCCAGGTTGCCGCTCCCGCAGATCGATAATGGCGGTGGGCAGGAAGGTCTGACTGCCGGGAACGATGAACGGACGCCCCAAGCGGATGAGGCCTTGGCGAATGTGCGGTGCGAGGCCAGGTAGGACCAGAACGACGGAATCTCCCAGATGGCCACTCAAGCACTCGGTTAGATTGGCGTAGTTGGCGGCGGATGGGTCTTGCTCACCCAACCTGTCGATGGCGAAGATAAAGCCTCGACCAAAGATGTCTCCTTGGTGGAGTTGAAAGCGTTCACGCAGGAAAAGAGGCAGACTCCGGGGTTCGGCGGGTGCGAGGTCCACGGGTCTGCCGGTGAGCCTTTCAAGGTATTCTCCCAGAGCTGGCAGGATGCGCTTCATTGGGAATACACTATTATTCTTGGATACACTTTGCAAGTGTAGATTTTATTCTGAGTGTACCCTGCGTTCGATTTCCTCGCCGAAGTCAGCGCCCAACTCGGCAAAGTGGTCGGATAAGGTTTTGAGGCCCATTTCCACATCGGCGCGGTTTTGCTGGGCTTCACGCCCGGCGTCCACGATCACCCGAATCGTCCGCGGACCAGCTTGCAAAGTGGCACGGCCAATAGCGCGCCCAGCACGGTCGCCGCCGGATACAGCCACAGGTGCTGGAAATTTCCGCTGACCACCGCCGGCGCCAGCGAACGCGCTGGGTTCATCGATGCCCCGCAGGCCGGACCGGCAAACATCGCCTCCAGCCCGACCACCCCGCCAATCGCGATCGCCGCCGTAATCCCCTTTTCCCTCGCGCCGGTCGACACACTCAAAATCGTCAGCATCAAAATCGCTGTCAGCACCACCTCCAGCACAAAGGCCTGCTCCGCCGATCCCGCCGGCAGGGTCGCACCCAGCGTGGCCGATGCCGGAAATAGCAACTTCAACAAGCCGCTCGCCGCAAAGGCCCCGGCCAACTGCACCACGATGTACCCTGGCACCTCCGACCAGCGGAAACGCCCAGCCACCGCAAAGGCCAGCGTCACCGCAGGATTCAAGTGCGCACCACTGATGTCACCAAAGGTGTGGATCATCGCCATCACCACCAAGCCAAAGGTCAGCGCGACCCCGACATGGCCGATCACACCACCATGCGCCTGATCGATGACAATCGCCCCGGTCCCCGCGAAGACCATGATGAAGGTCCCGAGAAATTCGGCGGCAAGCTTGCCCGTGACGTGCGTCGACATGCACTGGAAATAAACCGCCCAAGGGTACTCGTCACGGAAATTTTCGTGACGATAATTTTCGTTACATTGGCGGCGCTTGTTTGCACGAATCGCATGAGCGCCGGGGATTCATCGGGGTTGACGCTGGCGGCGTTCCGTGCAAGCTCCGCGCCCGATGATTTCCGTCCAGTCACTGCGCGTGGAGTTTGGCGCCCGCGTGTTGTTCAACGACCTGTCCTTTTCCGTGCAGGCCCGCGAGCGCATTGCCTTCGCCGGCCACAATGGTGCGGGCAAATCGACGCTGATGAAGTGCATCGCCGGCATCATCCGCCCCAGCTCGGGCGCGATCCACTCGCCCAAGGGCACGCGCTACGGCTACCTGCCGCAGGAAGGGATCCATGTCCGCGGCCGCACGCTGTGGCAGGAAACGGAATCCGCCTTCGGCGAAATGCTCGAGCTGCGCAACAGGATCGACCGCCTTTCGCAAGAACTCGAAAAACTCGACCCGCGTTCCTCGCCCTACGCCGAAGCGCTTGAGGAAATCGGCGCGCTCGAGTTGCAACTCGATGCCACCGACCCCGCCCGTATGAAGCCGCGCATCGAATCGGTGCTCAAGGGACTAGGCTTTAAGGACGCCGACTTCACCCGCGACTGCTCGGAGTTTTCCGGCGGCTGGCAGATGCGCATCGCGATGGCCAAACTCTTCCTCCAAGAGCCCGAAGTTCTGCTGCTCGACGAGCCGACCAACCACCTCGACATCGACACGCAGGTGTGGGTCGAGCAATACCTCGTCAACTACCCTGGCGCGATTCTGCTCATTTCCCACGACCGCGGGCTGCTCGACACACTTTGCACGCGCACCATCGCCTTCGCCCACGGCCGGGCCGAGGAGTACGCGGGAAATTTTTCCTACTTCGAACGCGAGTCGGTGATCCGCAAGGAAACCCACCGCAAACAATACGAATCCCAGCAACGCGAAATCGCCGAGATCCAACGCTTCATCGATCGCTTCCGCGCCTCAGCCAACAAGGCGACCCTCGTGCAATCGCGCATCAAGATGCTCGCAAAAATCGAGCGTATCCCCGCACCCGAGCAGGACGATGCGGTGATGAATTTCAAATTCCCGCCGCCACCAAACTCCGGCCACATGGTGGCCAAGCTCGACAAGGCATCGAAGCATTACGGCGCACGCCGGATCTTCGACGGCTTTGATTTCGAAATCAACAAGGGCGAGAAATTTGCCATCGTCGGCCCGAACGGAGCAGGAAAATCGACCTTCTGCCGACTCATCACCGCACAGGAAACTCCCGACGCCGGCGCGCACACCTTCGGCCACAAAGTTGCGACTTCATTCTTCTCGCAAAACCACGCCGACGAGCTCGACCCCGAAAAAACCATTCTCGAGACCGTCGAAGCCGCCGCCTCGCGCGAATCCGCACCCCACGCCCGCAACCTCCTCGGCTGCTTTCTTTTCCGCGGCGACGATGTCTTCAAAAAAGTCGGCGTGCTCTCCGGCGGCGAACGCTCGCGCGTGGCACTCGTCTGCATGCTGCTGCGCCCGGCGAATTTCCTGATCCTCGACGAGCCGACCAACCACCTCGACATGCAATCGCAGGATGTCCTGCAACGCGCGCTCGCCGACTACCCCGGCAGCGTGCTGATCGTGTCGCACAACCGCTCGTTCCTCGATCCGGTGGTCAGCAAAACCCTCGAGTTTCGCCCCGGCGAAGCGCCGCGGCTCTTTGCCGGCAACATCAGTTACTACCTCGAGAAAAGCGCGGCAGAAAACCAAAGCGCCAAGCCCGCAGCCGCGAGCAAATCCGCGCCCGCCGCACGCAGCAACACGACCACCCAACCCGGCGTCTCGCGCAAAGACCAACGCCGCGCCGAAGCGGAAGCCCGCGATCAACGCAACAAGCTGCTCAAGCCGCTCGAAACCGAACTCACCACCCTCGAAATAAAAATTGCCGAGCTTGAAGCAGCCCAAGCCACCCTCAACGCCGCACTCACCAGCGAGGAAATCATTTCTCAACCGGACAAACTTCGCGAAACCGGCAACGCAATTTCGAAAATCACCCACGCGCTCGAAAACGCCTACTCGCGATGGGGCGAACTCACCGATGAAATCGAAAAGGTGAAAGCCAAGCTCGGCATCACGGATTGACCCCACCCGCTTCGCCCCTATCATTTCGCGCACGCCGCCAGCACGGCGAAGATTCCAAGCACTTTTCCCCACATTTCCATCATGAACAAAGTCCTCATCATCGGTGCCGGCGGAGTCGGCAATGTCGTCGCCCACAAGTGCGCCATGCTGCCCGAGGTCTTCGGCGAAATCACCCTCGCCTCCCGCACGCTCTCGAAGTGCGACGCGATCGCCGATTCGATCAAGCAACGCACCGGCCGCACGATCCACACCGCACAAGTCGATGCCGACAACTCGGCCGAAACCGCCGAGCTGATCCGCAAGACAGGCGCCAAGTTGCTGATCAATGTCGCGCTACCCTACCAGGATCTCCACCTCATGGACGCCTGCCTCGCCGCCGGATGCGATTACATGGACACGGCAAACTACGAGCCCAAGGATGTCGCGAAGTTCGAATACTCATGGCAGTGGGCCTATCAAGAGCGCTTTGAAAAAGCCGGACTCTCCGCGCTGCTCGGCTCCGGCTTCGACCCCGGCGTGACGAATGTTTTCACCGCTTGGGCGCTCAAGCATCACTTCGACGAAATCCACACGCTCGACATCATCGACGTCAACGGCGGCAACCACGGCAAGGCCTTTGCCACCAACTTCAATCCGGAAATCAACATCCGCGAAGTCACCGCCGAATGCCGTCATTTTGAAAATGGCAGCTTTGTCGAAACCCCGCCGATGTCGCTCCATCAATCCTTCACCTGCCCGGACGAAGTCGGCACCTACGAAATCTACCGCATGTACCACGAGGAACTCGAATCCCTCGTCAAACACATCCCCACCATTCGCCGCGCGCAGTTCTGGATGTCATTCTCACCAAACTACCTCAAGCACCTCGAGGTCCTCGGCAATGTCGGCATGACCCGCATCGATCCGGTCGTTTACAACGGCGTCGAAATCATCCCGCTCCAGTTCCTCAAAGCCGTGCTGCCCGACCCCGGCGACCTCGGCAAAACCACCAAAGGAAAAACCTGCATCGGCAACATCATTACCGGACTCAAAGACGGCCACTACAAGGCGATCTATGTCTACAACATCTGCGACCACGAAGCCTGCTTCGCCGAGGTCGGATCCCAGGCGATTTCCTACACCACCGGCGTCCCCGCGATGATCGGTGCCAAACAGATGCTCGAGGGAAATTGGCGCAAGGTCGGCGTCTGGAACATGGAACAACTCGACCCCGATGCATTCATGGCCGATCTCAACCAGTTCGGGCTCCCATGGAAATGCGTCGAGCTCACTCACCAGCAGGCTGAAAAACTCGCGGTGATTTGAGGAAATTGTAGCTACAATGTAAATTTTTTGGGCCCCGGGGCGGCAATTTCAACTTGTCAGTCCACGACCCCGAAAGCATGCTCGCGGGCATGAGTCCAACGAGCA
>JBIKIK010000075.1:0-7178 GCA_044361655.1 Luteolibacter sp.
ATTCGCCAGCATCGCCGTTCCGCTGGTTCCACGCATCGAAATCAAACAACCCGCACCCGCCACCGTCGAAACCAAGCCTGAGCAAGCCACACCCAATGCCGAATCCGTCACCATCGACAAAAAGACTCTCGACTCGCTCATCGCCGAAATCCGCCGCCTCGGCAAAAGCAACGAAACCCTGCGCGATCAACTTGCCGAAATGAACCGCGACCTCATGCAGCTGGAATTCCGCGTCGATACCCACTCGGAATCGTTCCGCCCGCTGCCTGTTAATGAAGAGCAAATCGCTAACACTTCAGAGGAACCGGTCGATGAAGAGGCGAGCCTGCTTCCGCCTCTCATCAACTGAAGGTCTGCCGGCAAATCAATGGTGATTCGACTTGTCGAAAGCGGCATCGAAGGCAAGCCCACTGACCGGGAAATCGAGACTGCGCACAAAGGATGCAGCTTCAGCACCACCGTGCACGCGATCCATGCGGATGTCCTCCCACTCGACCGATAGCGGACCACCGTAGCCGATGTCATTGAGCGCAACAATGATGTCTTCAAATTCAATGTCACCGCGACCGGGTGAACGGAAGTCCCAGAACCGGCGAGCATCGCCGAAGTTGGTGTGACCGCCAAAAACACCCACAGTACCATCGCCGTGCCCCCACCACACATCCTTGATGTGCACATGATATATGCGCTCGGCGAACTCGCGGATGAATTTTACATAATCCACTCCTTGATAGCCAAGATGCGAGGGATCATAATTGAATCCAAACCGTTTGTGATACCCCACCGCCTCGAGCGCGCGTTTGGCCGATGCCATATCGAAGGCAATCTCGGTCGGATGCACCTCGAGCGCGAAATTCACATTCGCTTTTTCAAAGGCATCAAGGATCGGCAACCAACGCTTGGCAAAGTCCTTGTAGCCCTTGTCGTAATACTCCTGCGAGGTCGGCGGAAACGCATAAATCGAATGCCAGATCGACGAACCGGTGAAGCCGTTGACCACTGCTGGAATGACCGCCTCATCACCCAAGGGCCTCGCATCAAAAAACGCCCGCGCCGCCTTGGCGGTCGTGATCATTTTTTTGGCCGCACGCTTGCGCACACCTTCTGGATCACCATCACCCCAAACATCCGCCGGCAATATCGCCTTGTGCCTCAAGTCGATCGGATCACACACGGCCTGACCGACAAGGTGATTTGAAATCGCATGACAGGTCAGCCCGTGATCCGCCAGCAGCTCCCACTTCTCGCGCACATACGATTTGCTCGATGCCGCCGCATCGACATCGAAGTGATCCCCCCAACAGGCTAGCTCCAAACCGTCGTAGCCCATCTCGTAGGCCAGCGCGGCAAGTTTCTCGAGCGAAAGGTCGGCCCATTGGCCGGTGAAGAGTGTGACGGGGCGTGACATGATGATTGGTGGATTGCGTGTGCACAATCTAGATATCAGGAGTACTCATCAATCCAAATTATCACGCCACACGACCGCGATCGCGGCATGAGTGAAATTTCAGGCCCTGAAATGCTCGCGCGAAAATGCAATTTTCTCCGCACTCCCGAGGCCCGAATGAGACTTGTGCTGCGCGACCACCGGCTCAAGCCGCCGCAACAACCCCACGCCATTCGCCATCTGAATCGCCAATCCCGGCCGGGCATTGACCTCGATCATCAGCGGCCCAAGGTCCTCGTCGATCATGAGATCGACACCAAGATAACCCAATCCGGTCATCTCCTGACAGGTCACCGCAATGTCCAAAATCCTCTCCCATTCCGGCAACTGAATCCCAAGCAAGGGCACCTTCAGATCCGGATGCATGTCCGTCACTTTTCCATGATGGACCGCGCGGATTGTGCGACCACTCGCAAGGTCAATGCCGATACCCAATGCACCCTGATGCAAATTTGCCCGACCGTCAGACTCCTTCGTCGCCGCCCGCAGCATCGCCATCACAGGATATCCGTGAAGCAGCACGATTCGGATATCCGGCGCACCCTGATAGCTGATCGCAGTGAGTAAGCCCGCAGGCTTCACACGATACTCAACCAAGGCCACATCACGTTGACCGCCGAGACTGTACAGCCCGCCAAGAATGTTCGACGCGTGATGACGCAGCTCCGCACCACTCAATGCCGCACCACTCGGTTTGAAAAATTTACCTCCCTCGCGCCGATCAATGACCAACACGCCCCGGCCACCCGAGCCGCAAGCGGGTTTGATCACAAATGATTCATGATCCTTGAGAGCGGCCTCGAGCCTGGCCACATCGTGCGGCGTCCGAATCACGGCATAAGTCTTGGGCACCGACAATCCACGCTCTTCGGCCAAGGCCTTGGTCTGCAACTTGTCGTCCACCAAACGATAAAACCGCCGCGGATTGTTCGGCAAAAGATAACGCGCATTGCGCATGTTGATGCCGACCACTCCCTGCTCGCGCAGCTCCCGCGGCGTCATCAGCCAACGATGCCACCACGGCGCAGGAATTTCACTCATTGCCGATTGCATGATTCGATCAGCCTCCGGAAAAAGTTCGGAATCGAAACAACTCAGAAATCCGATAACCGGTGTAACGCCCGATCATCAAAATGCCCGCAAGCAAGACGAGCAGCAACTCGGGGAAATAAAACGCCCAATGCTGAATCTGCCCCATGCGCATGAAAAGATATGCCAACACCGCCACCACCAACGAACCGCCGACCTGCACCAACGCGCTGCGCCTTCCCTCCTCCTCCCAGATCAACGACATCCGTTCGATCGTCCACGCGAGAATGATCATCGGAAACAGCGTAATCTGCACCCCACCAGTCATCCCAAGGCGATAGCTGACGACACTCATCAGCATCATCAGCAAGGTCACAATCACCACGCAGGCCGCCACGCGCGGAACGACCAGGAGGTTGAGCCTCGAAAGCATGAATCGCAGCCACACGCCCACACCGATCAAAACCCCAAACATTACCAATCCACGCTCAAGCGGAATTTGCAAAAACGCCAACGCCAAAAGCACCGGCATGAAGGTGCCGAGCGTGGCCATGCCGACCAGATTTCTCATCACCACTACCACAAATGCTCCCAAGGGGATCAGAACGATGTAGCGAAACACCGCGCGCTCGGAGAGCGGCAAGCCGAGGATCGTCGCAACCAAAAGCGGCGACTCGCGCAGGTCGGTAAGACTGGCAAGCGGGATGCGATCCTTCACGACCGTGAAGTTGACGCGCGAATTCTCACCACCATTCACATCGAGCAACGGCCCCTCACCTCGATGCCACACAAAGACACTGCGGGCATTGGGCACCACACCCGGCTCGGCAGGATTCCGCACCTTCCATGCTGCACCATCAAAGTACTCGACCAACGGTAGCGGCGCCTGACTCCCCCGATCCTCATTCATGCTCACTCCATAAGCCATCCTCGCCGGCACACCCGCCATCTCAAGCAAGTCAATGCCCATCCGGATCATCGGGTTGCCCATGAACTCTTTGGCATAGTGCTTTTTCAAAAGCACAAACTCCTGCGGTTTTTGCTCATCGTTGATCTGTTCAAACAACGCGACAAAGAGCGAATCCGGATCGGAGCTGATCGACTGGAGCCGCGCCACAATGGCACGCGCAGCTTCACCTGCAGATCCTTGAATGATCGTCGCTCCATCAACCTCAGCCTTACCCGGCACCGGCTCCGCGCCGCTCTCAATCGACTCGGGCAAACGCACGCGGAAATACAAAGCCTGCCCTCCCTCGCGATGCTCCGCCGACCACACCGCATCGCTCTCATCACCATCGCGCTCGATGTTGTAATGGTATCCAAGCGAGCCGGATTCCTGACCCGCATCCTTCGATGCCGCTGCCGGAGGCAAAGCCAACCTTGCTTTGACCCTCTCACCATTGGCGAGAAACGAAACCCTTGCCTCGATCTGCCAATCATAACTCTGCTCGCCCATCCAAAACGGCACACCAAGGCGCAACGACTTGTAAGCCGCCAAGCCGCCACCCAGACAGATCAGCGCCAGCACCAGCATCGGAAATTTCCACTCCGATTTCATGGGGTATTCATGGTGGTTCAGCGAAGGATGTTCTGATCAGCCAGATGAGTGCGCGACACATCCACCCAGCCAAGATCCCTGATGATGCTGCGACCGATCAACACCGGCGAAAGCATGTTGCCGCGGTTGTTGAGGGTAAACTCACCACGAAATTTCCTGTCACCCAATCGGAACGACAAAAGCACCACCTCGCGCGCCACCGACACACCGCCCGGTTCCTTGATCTTTGCAATCCTCACCATCGGCGCCTCAAGTCGACCGCTGATGGTTTTGTCCTTGCGGTTGTCCTTGACCAAAAAACGCACCCACTTCTTGCCGTCGCGCTCGAAGAATTCTTTTTCCTCAGCGTGAATCGAACTCGTCAGCGCGCCCGAATCGAGCTTGGCCTGCAACTTGCCGGGAAAGCCCTTGATCTCGATGTCCTCGCGCCAGCCATACACGCGCACCAACTCCGGGCTCACCGGTTTTGCGACAGCCGCCTTGGCCGCTTCGGCATTCTCCGCCGCCTGCGCGTCATCGGGATCGACCACCGCATCACTGGCAACTGGCTGCGGCGCAGGGGGCTCAACTTTTGCCGTCTGCTCTTCGACTGCAGCCACCTGCATGGCCGGCATCAAAGCCATCCATGCGATTGAAACAAAAACCTTGGCCATTCCGCTCATGAAAAACGACACGCGTATGCACGCCGACTATCCCCGGTAAAACGGCCGCTTGCAATGGAAAACCGAAGACTCAAACCAAAAGCAAGATGCCCGTTTTCCATGCTTGGCAGGTTCTTGATTCCTGTAAAAATTGTAACCATGCAGACCGCATCATACCTCAAGGATCTCTTCGGGCTTACTGGCAAAACCGCTGTCATCATCGGCGGCACTGGAGAGCTTTGCGGCACCATGGCCGTCGGCCTCGCACACGCTGGTGCCGAAGTCGTACTCGGCGGCCGCATCCCCGAAAAAGCCGAGAAGCGCCTCGCCGAAATCGAATCGTTCGGCGGCGAAGGATACTTCGTCCCAGTCGATGTCACTTCGCGCGACTCGCTCCATCACCTACTCGACACGGTCCTCGAGCGCTCGGGCAAGGTCGATATCCTCATCAATGGCGCAGGCACCAATTCCCCCACTCCATTTCTCGACATTCCGGAAGACGAATATCAACGCATCATCGATACCAACCTCACCGCCATCTTCCGCGCCTGCCAAGTCTTCGGCCGATATTTCCTCGAGCAGACCCAGCCGGCATCAATCATCAACCTCGGCTCAATCTCCGGCCTCAACCCGCTCTCACGCGTCTTCACCTACTCGGCATCCAAAGCGGCCGTCCACAACCTCACCCGCAACCTCGCCCGCGAATGGGCCGACAAGGACATCCGCGTCAACACACTCGTGCCAGGCTTCTTCCCCGCCGAACAAAACCGCAAGGTGCTCGACGAATCCCGCGTCCTCGACATCCTGCGCCAAACCCCGGCCTCACGCTTCGGCAATGCCGATGAACTCATCGGCGCCACACTACTGCTCGCCTCATCCAAAGCCGGATCATTCATCACCGGCACCGAAATGATCGTCGACGGCGGATTCCACGCGATGACGATCTGATCCTTCAGAATTTAAGAAACAAAAAACGCCCGACTCCTTACCGGAGCGGGCGTTTTTTTAAATGCTTTAAGGCTTATTCGCCGAGACCGAAGCGCACGAAGCGGGTCACCGTGAAGGTGTCGCCGAGCTCCTTGCCCTTGGCTTCGAGGAATTGCGTGACGGTGACCTTGTCGTCCTTCACGAAAGCCTGCTCAAGGAAGCAGTTCTCGGCATAGAACTTGCCGACCTGACCCTTGAGGATGTTCTCGATGATGTTTGCCGGCTTACCACTGTCGGCAAGGCGCGCGCGGAAGATTTCCTTCTCGGCCTCGACCACCGACTCAGGGATGTCGTTGCGCGACAGACCCTTCGGTGCGCAGGCGGCGATGTGCAAGGTGAGGTCCTTGACCATGTCGCGGAAAGCTTCGCTCTTGGCCGACTCGGGTTTGGTGGTGCCCACTTCGATGAGCACGCCAACCTTGCCCGGAGGGTGGATGTAATAGGAAATCACACCACCGGAAGCAGCATCAAAACGCACATACTTGCGGAACTGGAGGTTTTCACCCACTTCCACCACCTTGGCCTTCACAGTGTCCTCGATGCTGTACTCGCCCATCGAAACCGCCAGCGCCGCAGCGTGGTCGGCCGCGTTGGCGGACTCAAGAGCATCGGCGATCTGGTTCACGAAGGCCTGGAAGTTTTCGTTCTTCGAAACGAAGTCGGTCTCGCAGTTGACCTCGAGCAAGATGCCCGAAGCGCCATTCGCAGCAACGCGGGCGGTGATGATGCCCTCGTTGGCGGCGCGGTCGGCCTTGGCACCAGCCTTGGCGATGCCGCGCTCGCGGAGCAGCTTGATGGAGGCTTCAAGATCGCCGTTGGTTTCGGTGAGGACCTTCTTGCAGTCCATCATCCCGGCATTGGTCTTGTCGCGGAGTTCTTTGACAATTGCAGCAGTAATCATGTGTAAAATTTCAGTGAAGTTGTTGTTTCGCAAAACACCAAAGGATCAACCCTTGCGGGAGGTCACCATGGCATCGACGAGATTCTGGAGAATGATGCGGATCGAACGGATCGCGTCGTCATTGCCCGGGATCGGATATTGAACGAGGGCCGGATCGGCGTTGGTGTCGACCAGCGCGACGATCGGAATCCCAAGGCGGCGAGCTTCGGCCACGGCGATGGTCTCACGAGCGGAGTCCACGATCACAACGGCATCAGGCTTCTTGTCCATGTCGCGCACACCACGGAGGTTGCGCAGAAGCTTCTCACGCTCACGTCCGAGAGCGGCGAGCTCCTTCTTCGACATGGCCTTGAATTCAGGCTGCTTCTCGATGTTTTCAAGATACTTGAGACGCTCCACCGACTTGCGCACGGTTGTGCTGTTGGTGAGCATGCCACCGAGCCAGCGGTGGTTGACATAATATTGGCCGGTCGCCTCGGCAGCTTCGCGGATCGCGTCTTGCGCCTGGCGTTTGCAGCCGACGAAAAGGACCTTCTTGCCCTTGCCGGTGAGGTCACCGAGAAATGCCGCGGCCTTGTCGAGCTGCTGGACGGTTTTCTCGAGGTTGATGATGTA
>JBIKIK010000076.1:0-7153 GCA_044361655.1 Luteolibacter sp.
ACATCAAGCTCGTGCCGCGGGTGTACCTGGACTGGGATGGGGTGGTGGGTGAAAAAAAACAGCCGAAGCAGCATTGGCCTGCCGACTTGCATGCATTCGATTACGACAGCCCGGCTTTTCAGCAGAGACTCAAGGCGCTGGTGGCAAAGATGGGACAAGCATGGGATGAGGACCCGCGAATCTTTGCGGTGCAAATGGGCCTCATCGGGCACTGGGGTGAGCATCACAATCCAGCACCTACGACCTCACAGCGTCGATTGCTAACCGAGGCATTCCAGAAAGCGTTCAAGCACAAGCCCGTGCTCGTTCGGCACAATGACCCCGAATTCATGGACGCGGGATTCGGCATATATTACGACACATTTGCCAACATCAGCCGCGAACCGGCCAACGGACCCGTAGACCAGCTTCCATGGCAGGCCACGAATGTATATCGGGACATCTGGAAACGTGCTCCCATCGAAGGCGAGGTGGAATACAACTGGCAGATGCAGCGCATGGACGCCAAACCGGAGGAGACATTTGGTCGTAATCCCGATGAGACGATGATGGTGCCGACCTACCGCCGTTTCATGATCGACAAGATCCGCCGCTACCACGCGAGCTACCTCGGCTGGATCAGTGGCTACGATCCATCGAACGACAAAGTGTTGGCGGGCGCGGGTGAGATACAGAAAGCCTTCGGTTACCGTTTCGTGCTCGACTCGGTATCCTATCCGCCCGTCATACAGCCCGGGTCGGAACTTCCGGTGAAACTGACCGTGCGAAACTCCGGCAGCGCTCCGTTTTACCTAGACTGGCCAGTGGCGGTCGGATTGATGGATCCGGCCACCACGGAGTTAGTCTGGTCGGCTCCGCTCAGCGGTGTTGATATTCGCAAATGGCTTCCCGGCGAGAACTGGGACAGCGAGGCCTTCGCATACCGCAGCCCCGCTGTGCGACATCGCGAGGCAGGCCAGGCCGCACTGCCGGTCAATTTGAAAAAAGGCCAATACATCATCGCCCTCGCCATCCTCGACCGCCAGGGCGGCATGGTGCCGAGCGCGCGGTTTGCCACGTCGAACTACTTTCGCGGAGGTTGGCATCCGCTGGGGTTTATTGGAATCGGCGAAGCATTGAAACAAGCAGCTTTGAAAACCCCGAAGTTCGACAGCCCAGCGTTTGATCACAGCCTGCACTACAAAGTCCCTGAAAGACTAAGGTCGGTAGCAGCTCCTCCCATGCCTCAGGTGAAATCGGTGGTGCCTTGGACCTCCGATCCGAAGGTGGAACTCATCAACCCATGGCGCTACTGGTCGCTCCATGAAGGGGGTAAGAAGGTAGAGAAACAGATTCTTGCGGAGGAGGGGCGCCGCGTCATTTGTGTGACCGGCGACTTTGCCAAGGGCTCCAGCCTCCAATACAATTTTGGAAGTGGTATTAAACTCGACTGCGGACGCTACCGTTTCACCTTCCGCGTACGTGGCACACCCGGGCAGACCATCGAGTTCGAGTTGGCCGACGGTTGGCGCGGCGTCTCCCAAGAAGCGGTACTCCCGTTGACGAAGGCGTGGCAGGAGCATTGCGTTGAGTTCGAGATAAAAAATCAATACAAGGACGCAACCACGTTGCGCTTCAACCTGCCACGAGACTCCAAGGGCTCCTTTTTCCTCGCCGAAACCCGGTTGAAAAGGGATGAATAAGATAGGGATATGGCAAGATAATGCAATGGATCCCTACCTCCGGGATCTGAAAAAAATTCAACCCGCCATGAACGATCTTAACCTGATGCTGCAGAGTATCGGTGGCAACGAAAACGTACTGGCGGAAACAGCGATTTCCTTGGCCGCACCTTGATCAATTTCGAGCTCTTCAAGCAAATTATTTGACTCACTATTCCTCTGTGAGCTTATATTTTTCGAGCAAGCGCATCCAGGTTCCAAACCCGCATTTCAAAATAATGAATCACCCCAAGCACTCGAACAGCAAATCCAGATCCTTGCAAAAATCCTTCACCGCCGCTTGCATGGCCCTCTGCGCATCGGTCGCCCCGATTGGAGCGGAAACCCTGAAACTCGATATGCTTCCCGGTGAATACTGGTGGGGTGGTCTCAGTTCCGTAGGCTACGAAACACCCTACGATGCGACAAGCGTGGCTGATCACGATCTTTACGGCGACAACAAGGGCAATCAGGCCCAGCCGCTTCTTCTCTCCAACAAAGGTCGCTATGTCTGGAGCGAGCAGCCCATTCACTACAAGTTCAACAAGAGTGTCATCGAAGTCAGCACCCACTCCGGGGAAATTCTCTCTGGCAAGGAAGGCTCTAACCTCCGCGACGCCTATCAGTTCGTTTCCAGAAAGTTTTTCCCGTCGAACGGCAAGATTCCGGACGAGCTTCTTTTTACCCATCCCCAATACAACACCTGGATCGAGTTGATGTATGATCAAAACGAAAAGGACATCCTCGAATACGCACGGGCCATCGTTGCCAACGGCTACCCGCCCGGAGTCCTTATGATCGATGACAACTGGCAGGAAGACTATGGCACTCTGGAGTTTTCCCCGCGCCGTTTCCAAAATCCAAAGGCTATGATGGATGAACTCCACCAAATGGGCTTCAAGGTCATGCTCTGGATATGCCCCTTCGTCAGCGCGGATTCCGTGGACTTCCGCCACCTTGCCAAAGAGGGCATGCTACTGCTCGATCCTCAGAAAACCCAGGACATTCTCTGGGCAAACACCAA
Organism: Luteolibacter sp.; assembly: GCA_044361655.1. Lineage (GTDB taxonomy): Bacteria > Verrucomicrobiota > Verrucomicrobiia > Verrucomicrobiales > Akkermansiaceae > Luteolibacter. Next base: position 2,725 of record JBIKIK010000076.1, read on the forward strand.
CAATAAGGCAGCCATCATCCGCTGGTGGAACGGTGCCAGTGCCTGCCTGGATTTAAGCAACCCGAAAACCATGAAGTGGTTCCAGGATCGCCTCGACTACCTCGTCAACGAATATGGCGTCGATGGTTTCAAGTTCGATGCCGGAGACGCCGGGTTCTACACCGGCGGTCTTGCATCGTTCAAACCCAAGCTCATGCCTAACGACCACACCACCTTGTTTGCCGAGGTAGGCCTGCGTTACCCGCTCAACGAATACCGTGCCTCATGGAAAATGGCTGGCCTGCCGATAGCCCAGCGCCTGCGTGATAAAACCCACGATTGGGCGGACCTCGCCAAACTCATCCCCGACCTCATGTCGCAGAGCGTCATGGGCTATGCCTACACCTGCCCGGACATGATCGGCGGCGGAGAATACCAGTCATTTCTCGGCACCGCCAACATCGATGAGGAATTGGTCGTCCGTTCCGCCCAAGTGCACGCGCTTATGCCAATGATGCAGTTCTCCGTTGCTCCGTGGCGCATCCTTTCCAAGGAAAACAACCAGATCTGCCTAGAAATGGCCAAGCTTCACACCAAGATGGGCCCCAGAATTCTCGAATTCGCCAAGGCAGCCTCCAAAACCGGCGAGCCTATCGTCAAACCCATGGCCCTAGCCTTTCCTGATGGCGGCTACGAATCGATCAAGGATCAATTCGTGCTCGGCAACGACATCATAGTCGCACCAGTGGTTGAGAAGGGCGCACGCTCCCGCAGCGTAGTCCTGCCGAAGGGCGATTGGAAGGCGGAGAACGGCACCATCCACCAAGGCGGCGGAAAAGTGAAGATCGAGGTACCGCTGGAGCGCCTGCCTTATTTTATGAAGATCTGATTACTAACAAGTTAGGCTGCCAAAAAAAATCCCGATTTTTTCATTCAGCTGATTGGATTGATGGCTAATTTCGCTTCGATACGCTCCTTAGCGAAGACCTTGGGCTACTGCGGTGACAACCTGATCGAACAGGCCCACTGGACTCGACGCCGCCTCGTAATTCGCGAGACGGACCATGCCTCCTGTCAGGTGGCGGTCGCGCAGTCGACGAATCGATTCCTTGCCGAAATCCAGATAGGCGACCCCAGTTTCCGAGCCGGCTCGGTGGTAAACACTCTGAGAATCAGGCCGATAGCGCAGCCCGCACAAAGCCTCGACTTCTTCTGCCATCCTGCTAACGTTTCAAAAAGTCCGGCATGGACACTCTGGCGCAGCAGCTCTTGAAATAATTTCGCAGCTTCACGCTCTTCGCCTTGCATCAAGGCCTCTTTCAATTTTTCGTGAGTCATGGTGGTTGATTTGTTTTGGTTTGGACCCACTCATGCTGGTGCATGAGCCCAACCAGCCACCAACCAATTTTAACGATTCAGGAGACACCTCCCCCACCACTCGCGCATGCTCCTACCCGATCGAAAGAAAGAACTTTTGTTTTCTTTTAACTTATGAAAATTTCCTCCTTCACCGGCGGCATGGTGCAAACCAACTGCTATCTCTTGGAAACGAGCGAAGGCAAGCTGCTGATCGATGCACCCGAAGGCGTGGCAAAATGGCTCGAATCCAAGGGCGCAAGTGTGGACGCATTGCTGCTCACCCATCAGCACTACGACCATGTCACGGATGCGGCCGTCCTCCGGAAACAAGGAGCCAAGATTCACGCATTTTCACCCTACTCGCGCACACTGACACTTGAAGACGCAGCGCGCGCATGGGGCATGCCCATCGCAATCACTCCTTTCGATGTCGACTCGCTCATCGATATCAACTCCCCCACCACCATCTGCGGCATCGAAATCCACAGCAATCATGTTCCTGGGCATTCCACCGATTCGGTGACCTTTTACATCCCGAAAGCGGATGTCATTTTTGCGGGCGACACGCTCTTTGCCGGATCAGTCGGACGCACCGATTTACCAGGTGGTAGTACGACGCAACTGATCGACGGCATCCGCAAACACCTCTTGACGCTACCGCCGCATACCACGGTATTTTCAGGTCACGGCCCGCAAACGACCATCGGCGATGAAATCGCAGACAATCCCTTCCTGAGCTGAGCCACCCACGAAGATGACCAAGTTCCGCCCCTGCATCGACCTCCACCAAGGTCTCGTGAAACAAATCGTCGGAGGCACCCTCCGCGACGACTCGCAGCCTGCGGAAAATTTCGTTTCGAAAAAATCGCCCGCATGGTTTGCCGAATGCTTTCGCCGCGATCAACTCAGCGGTGGCCATGTGATCATGCTAGGCTCAGGCAACGAATACGCCGCCAAAGAAGCACTCGCCGCATGGCCCGGCGGACTCCAGATCGGCGGCGGCATCAACGCGGCCAACGCACGCGCATGGCTCGATGCCGGCGCCAGCCATGTGATCGTCACCTCTTCGCTGTTTGATCCGAGCGGAAAATTTCTGCCACACGCGCTTGAAGAAATCAGCCAATCCTGCGGCGCGGAAAAATTGGTAATCGATCTCTCGTGCCGACGCAACGCCGGCGGCTGGATCGTGGCCATGAATCGCTGGCAAACGCTCACCGACCTCGAAGTCACCCACGCCACCCTCGACCGCCTCGCGCCGTATTGCGCGGAGTTTCTCATCCACGCCGCCGATGTGGAAGGCCTGCGCGCGGGCATCGACCACGAACTCGTCGAGCTGCTTGGCAGCTGGGGGAAAATTCCGATGACCTATGCCGGCGGCGCTGCTTCGATGGACGACCTCCGCGCGATCGACATAGCCAGTAGCGGCCGCATCGACATCACGGTCGGCAGCGCGCTCGATCTCTTTGGTGGTGATCAGCTCCGCTACCAAGACCTCGTCGCGTGGAATCAACGTCCGGCATAGAATCGCCCGAATGCGGTTGCAGAGTTCCTCACTAAATTCCTATCCTCCGCCCGTGGCACAAGGAAACTCGATCGCGATGACCGATGATGTGGTGACGAACCGCAAATTCATGCGTTCGGTTTTTCATTCGATGCTTCGCGCGCGGTTGTTGGAAAACAAACTCTCCAGCCTCTACAAAGCCGGCAAAATCGTCGGCGGCGTTTACCTCGGCCGTGGCCAGGAAGCCGTCAGCGCCACCCTCGGCACCGCGCTGATCCCCGGTCAGGATTTCTTTGCCCCGCTGATCCGCGACCAAGCCGGTCGCACCGCCTTCGGCGAGCCTCTCATCGATTGCACCCGCACCTACCTTGGTTCGGCGTCAGGCCCGATGCGCGGGCGCGACGGCAACATTCACCGCGGACGCCCGACGATGGGCATGCCCGCCATGATTTCCCACCTCGGCGCGCAAGTCCCGGTGATCGCCGGCATGCTTTTTGCCAAACGCCTCCAAGGCACACTCGCCGGCCGCGTCGGCGCCACCTGCGTCGGCGATGGTGCTACCTCGACCGGCGCCTTTCACGAAGGACTCAACCTCGCGGCGGTGGAAAAACTGCCGATGGTCGTGATCGTCGCCAACAATCAGTTTGCCTACTCGACGCCCAACACCCGGCAATTCGCCTGCAACGACCTCGTCGAAAAAGCGCGTGGCTACGGCATCGGCGGATTTGCCGTCGACGGCACCGATCTCTTCGCCTGCGCCTCGGTCATCACCGAAGCGGTTCGCCGCGCGCGCGATGGCCGCGGCCCGCAAATGGTGGTCGCCCACTTGCTGCGACTCTCTGGTCACGGCGAACACGACGATGGCTCGTATGTGCCGCGCGAAAATCGCGAGGACCACTACGGCCGCGATTGCATCGACATCGCCACCCGCCAACTCATCGATCACGGCATCGCCACCGAAGAAGAAATCAAATCATGGCATCAGCAGTTTGCCGATGAAGTCCAACGCGCTGTCGCCCAAGCCCAGCAGGAAGCGGTGCCCGATCCCTACCACGAAGACTGGTCCGCCCTTTCCTCACGCATCAGCGCGGCCCATCAATCCCCCAACCCGACAGCCCAGCCATCGTGAGCGTCACCTACATCGATGCCATCCGCGAAGCCCAGGAAACCCTCCTGCGCGAGGATCCGCGCGTTTTCCTTTACGGCCAAGACATCGCCACCTTTGGCGGAGCCTTCAAAGCCACCAAGGGCCTCGCCGAAGCCTTCCCCAACCGCGTCTTCGATTGCCCGATCTCCGAAGACGCGATGATCGGCCTCGCGGTCGGCGCGGCGATCGAAGGCATGCGCCCGATTGTGGAAATGCAGTTCGCCGATTTCTCATCGATCGCGTTCAACCAGATCGTCAATCAGGCCGCCACGCACTTTTACCGCACCGGCGTACCAATCCCGATCACCGTGCGCCTACCCTCCGGCGGCACCCCCGGCTCCGGCCCCTTCCACAGCCAAAGCATGGAAGGCATCTACGCGCAGTACCCAGGCCTCGTGGTACTCACTCCTGCCTCGGTCTCCGATGCCTATCACATGCTCATC
>JBIKIK010000077.1:0-7152 GCA_044361655.1 Luteolibacter sp.
TGGCGAGCGCATCGTGAACGGGCGAGATGAAGGAGGCCTTGGAAGAGCTCGAGTTGTGGGGGGCGGATGTCATATTTGGCAGGGCCCGTGGCCTGCGTGCATTTTTCGCGCGGATGGTGCTGCGGGTATTTTCGTGGATCTTCCGGGTTTTGGTGCAGCTGCGTTTGTGGCGTTACCGCAGCGGTTGGAAGAGGCAGGGCTATCTCGGATGCAAGGTGGTGGCGATTGGCAACATCACGGTGGGTGGCACGGGCAAGACGCCGGTGGTCGAGTTGCTGGCGAAGTCGTTGCGCGAGCGCGGGCGCAAGGTAGCGATCTTGTCGCGTGGTTATAAGAGTCAGCGCCTTGATCGTCCGCAGCGCTGGCAGAACTCCAAAGGTGGGCATGTGCCCTTCGATCAGATGCCAAAGGTGGTATCGACTGGCACCTCCTTGCTGTTGGATTCCAAATACGCCGGCGACGAGCCCTTCATGCTGGCGCGCAATCTCGATGGCGTCGCGGTGTTGGTCGATCGGAACCGCGTGAAGAGCGGCCGATTTGCGATCGACCATTTGGGGGCGAATCTCTTGTTGCTCGACGATGGCATGCAGTATCTTGATCTCGCTCATGGCTTGGATGTAGTGCTGGTCGATTCGAGTGCGCCCTTTGGCACGGGTGCGATGTTGCCGCGCGGAACGCTGCGTGAGCCGCCGCGCAACCTTGAACGCGCAGGTTACATTTTGCTGACCAAATGCGATGGCAGTTCGAACGAGAAACTCATTGCCGAGATTCGCCGCTGGAATCGCACGGCGGAAATTATCGAGTGCGCGCACGGGCCGATCCATTTGGAAAATGTTTTTACGCGGGAGCGTCAGTCCCTCGAATTTTTGCAGGACAAATGGGTGGGAGCGATCAGCGCGATCGCGGTGCCCGAGGCATTTGAGAAATCCTTGGGGAAATTGGGCGCGCGGGTGGAGATCAGGCGGCGTTTTTCGGATCACCACCGTTTCACGCGCAAAGATGTCGAGCGTTTCATGCAGCGCTGCGTCGAGCGCGACATGGAGATGATTGTGACGACCGAGAAGGATGCTGTGAGATTCCCACGGCCGGGGTCAATAGATGTGCCGGTGTACTTTTTGCGCATCGAAGTCGAGATTTTGAAAGGTCAGGCCGCGTGGGATGATCTCATCGAGCGCCTGTGCAATCCGCAACCGGCGATGGAGCCGGTGCTGCGTCATCGCGAGGCGTTTGCGAAATGATCGGCGGCATTGCTGAGGTGAATTTGCGAGCCTAGTCAAATAAAGAAGCGGCATCATCGTCGTCGCGTCATCGAATGGACCTTTGCGGAGAAAGGTCCCTGCCTAATTTTGCGGCCCCTTCTCTCCCGCCTATTCGCAAACTTCGCTATCGACCGAGCTTCGCTTCGAGGTGCTGCGACCAAATCGTGGTGACAATTTTTTCCTGTGCGCTTTCCATACGATTGCGTTCGTCGGCATCGGCATCTTCGTGCCCGGCCAGATGGAGAAGGCCATGCACCAAGTAGCGGAGGATCTCGCGGGCGAGCGGTTCGCCGTATTCCTCGGCTTGGCGAAGCGCGACTTCAGCGCCGATCACGATTTCACCGTGATGAAAGGTGATCACATCGGTCGGGCCTTCGATTTTCATGAAATCGCGATGGACTTGATCGCTTGTTGCATCATCGACGAGTGCCACTTCGAGCGTGGCGAGGTGAGAGAGCGGTGAGTCTTCTTCTGCCGCATGTTCCAATGCCAACTGCGCGGCTTGGTGCGCGATGTCCTCAAGCGCGGTGAGCCAGTGCTCCGGAATTTCGGCAGCCTCCTGGTGGTTTCCGATGATTACCTCGAGTGTCATGAGAGGGTGTCGCGCGTGCGTGGTGTTTTGCGGCGTCGGGGTTCAGGCACCGTCCGCGAGTTGCGCGCGCTTTCGCGATCTGGCTCCGCGCGGTTGGCAGCGGCCGATGGGGTATCATCGGCTTTCGGGTAATCGATGCGGCTGTGGAGCATGCTGCGGAGGGTCGATGCGAAACTTTCCTTAATTGCAACAATCTCTTTGAAAGTGAGCGGGCATTGGTCGAGTTGCCTGTCGTCGATTTTTGCGCGGAGGATGTCGTCGATGAGCGTGCGGATGCGGGCGGGCGTGGGTTTGACGAGGGTTCGTGAGGCACTTTCGACCGAGTCGGCGATGCAGATGATGCCGCTTTCGCGGGTGGTCGGGCGGTCGCCGGGGTAGCGGAAATTCTTTTCGTCGATCGCGGTGAGGTCCTCGGGGTTTTCGATTTTGCGGCCGATTTTTTCGAGCTCGAGTTTCTTTTGATTGCGCGCTTTGTGATAAAAGTAACTCACGATTGATCCGGCGTGGTGTTCCTTGATCACATCGATGATGCGCGGGTTGAGCTTGTGTTTCACAGCCATGTCGACGCCGTCCTTCACATGGGCGATGATGATGAGCGAGCTCATCGTTGGTGTGAGCGAGTCGTGCGGGTTTTCGGTGCCCTCGTGTTGGTTTTCGATGAAGTAGGAGGGTTTCGCGAGTTTGCCGACATCGTGGAAGTACGAGCAGACGCGGCTGAGCGGGGCGTTGGCGCCGATTTTTTCTGCGGCCGCTTCGGCGAGTGCGGCGACCACGAGGCTGTGGTGAAAGGTACCGGGCGCCTCGAGTTGCATTTGGCGGAGCAGCTTGTGGTTGAGGTCGCTGAGTTCCAGCCAGCTGATGTCGGTTGTCAGTGCGAAGAGGCTTTCGAGCAATGGCAGCAGGCCATTGATCAGCATCGCGGTGAAGAGGGCGGTGCCGATGGCAGTTGCAATGCCGATGCCGAGGATTTGGGCGTGGCCTATTGGGTCCGGCCCGAAGCAGGAGGCGATGTCGAGGCGCCCGAGCAAGAGGCCGAGGCCGAGGGTGACCGCTCCGACATTCAAGCCGATTTGCATCAGCTGCGCGCGTTTGCGCACCCGGTTGGCGAGCAGCACGCTGGTGATGCCGGCGACCAGGCTGAGGATCATGTAGGCGAGTGCTTCGCTTTGAGGGGCGAAAAGGCAGCCGATGAGTGTGACAAAAACTGCGGAGAAGGCCCCGACCGAGCGGCCGAGCAAAATGCCGTGCAGCATCGGGGCGAGGGCGAAGGGGATCGCGAAAAGGTGGAGTTCGCGGGGGATCAGGCCCGATGAGGCGAGGCCCATGACCAGACGCACCACCAGAAGGTGGCAGATGAGGCCGCCGAAAACGAGAAGCACCCGGCTGTTGCAGTTGCAGGCGGTTTGCAGGCTCACCTGAAACATCACCACTGCGGCGAAGGCGATGACCGCACCATAGAGCGCGCCCATGCCAGGAGTGTTGGCAAAGGCCGACGCGGGAGCCGCGTTGTAGACCATCACGGCCGAGATCAGGGCAAAGGACACAAAGAGCGACCAGCGGATCCAGAAGCTTTGTTGGAGAATTTGCAGGAGAGGGTTTCCCGTATGAATCCGTCTTTTTCTGCCGGACGAAAGGCCTTGTTGGGCCAGTCGCCAGCGTTTGATGGCATCCAGGTATCGCACTGCGGTGAAACTGTCGGTTGTCTCGCGCGGGCACCCGTGGCGGGTGGGCGGGGGGAGAGCTTAGGGTTGGCGGGCGGGTCTTGGCAAGAACGCAAAAAAGCCAATCTTAAAATCGCAATTCATTGATTTTCAGTCATTTAAATATCCAGCCAAGGCCTCACGCAGGCTGCTGCGGGCCCTGAAGAGCTGGCTTTTGACGGCCGAGACCGAGAGCTCGAGCACCTCGGCGATTTCCTCGTAGGAGAGGTCCTCGTAGCGGCGGAGGATCACGGCGAGGCGTTGGGTTTCGGGGAGGGAGGCGATGGCTTTGTCGACCGCGATGCGGAGTTCGGCTTCGAGCAGAGAGGCATCGGGCTGGCGGTGCGGGTCGTCGCCGGGTTCGTCATGACTGCCGGATGGGTCGCCGATGTCGAGGGGGATTTGCTTTTTGCGGTTGCGGCGGCGGGTTTCGTTGAAGACCAGGTTGCGGGTGATCGTGAAAAGATAGGTCGTGAATTTGGCATTGGGCCGGTAGTGCTTGGCGTGTTGCCAGACGCGAAGAAAAACCTGCTGGGCGATGTCCTCTGCGTCGCTCGGGCTGCCGAGCATTTTGGCGACCGTGCCGACCACTGCGTCCTGGTGCCGCTCGAGTAGCGCGCGAAATGCGGACTCATCCCCGCCAGCGATCAGTTTCATCAGCGCGAAATCCTGCGACCCGTCGTCATCGGGCTGGTTCATCGCGGTAGGCTCCATGATTGGGGGTGAGTGAATGCGGTTTGCAGAATGGCGCCGTGGCTTGGGGGATTCAACCTCATTCGGGCCGCGAAGTTGCGCAAGTGTGGCGAGAAATCGTGAATCACGGAGATCGCATGATTTTTCCGAAACCGCTCTTGTCCGAACGAGCCCCGCTGTTGTACCTTTGCCCAACCTCATATCAGCGTGCTCAAAAATTCATCCGCCGGCCATGTTTTAGGCATTCTTCCCGCGCGTTGGGGATCCACCAGGTTCCCCGGCAAGCCGCTCCATCTCATCGCCGGCAAGCCTCTGATCCAGCATGTTTGGGAGCGTTGCCGCCAATGTGAGCGTCTCGATGCGGTCTTGGTCGCCACCGATGACGCGCGGATTTTTGATGCCGTGCATGCCTTCGGCGGCAAGGCGGTGATGACTTCGCCGGATCACCCGACCGGTACCGACCGCATCGCGGAGGCTGTCAAAGCCGTGCCGCAGGCGAGCCACATCATCAACATCCAGGGCGATGAGCCGATGATCGACCCCGGTCTCATCGATGAGTTGGCGCAGGCGATGCTCGCGGATCCGACCCTCGACATGGCCACGGCGGCCAATCCGCTTGATCCGGCTGATCCGGCGGTGGCCGATCCGAATGTCGTGAAAGTCGTGACCGCACTCGACGGTCGCGCGCTTTATTTTTCGCGCTCGCCGCTGCCGTATTTTCGCAACGCGGTGCCGGATCTTGCGGTGCTTCGCCACAAGGGTATCTACGCTTACAGTCGGTCCTTTCTCGAGCGCTTTGTCACATGGCCGCCATCGCCGCTTGAACAGGCCGAGTCTCTCGAGCAACTTCGCGCTTTGGAAAACGGCGCATCCATCAAGGTTCTTCACACCAGTGACACCTCTCCCGGTGTGGATACCCCCGAACAAGCCGCGGAAATCGAACGCATGCTTTCATCAACCGCTCACTGATCCATTCGCACCTCACACTTTATGAAATACATTTTTGTCACCGGCGGCGTCGTTTCCTCACTCGGCAAAGGACTTGCCGCAGCATCCATCGGCACGCTGCTTGAGCACCGCGGGCTCAAGGTGCTGATGCAGAAATTTGACCCCTATCTCAATGTCGATCCAGGCACCATGTCGCCTTACCAACACGGTGAGGTCTATGTGCTCGACGACGGAGCGGAGACCGACCTCGACCTTGGTCACTACGAGCGGTTCACCTCCGGCGTGCTTTCGCGGATGAACAACCTTACCTCAGGTCAGGTCTTCGACTCGGTAATCCGCAAAGAGCGGCGCGGCGAGTACTTGGGCAAGACCGTGCAGTTCATTCCGCATGTGACCGATGAGATCAAGGCGCGCATCTACGAAGTCGCGGAAAAGAATCCCGATGTCGATGTGCTCATCACCGAAATCGGCGGCACCGTGGGCGACATGGAAGGTCTGCTTTTCCTCGAAGCCTTGAGGCAGTACGCGCTCGAGGTCGGAAAGGAAAATGTCTGTTTCATCCATGTCACGCTGCTGCCGTACATCAAGGCGGCGGGTGAAGCGAAGACCAAGCCGACCCAGCAGTCGGTCGCCAAGCTGCGTGAGATCGGCATTCAGCCGGACATCATCATTTGCCGCACCGAGACCGACCTTGATGAGGAAAATCGCCGCAAGATCGCGATGTTCTGCAATGTTGAGCGTAAAAATGTCGTCGCCTTTCGCGATGTGGACCACTCGATTTACGAATGCCCGCTCGACCTGCGCCGCGACAAGATCGACCGCCTCGTCGTCGACAAGATCGGGCTTGGTCACACGCCATCGCCGGCGCTTGAGAGCTGGGAGCGTTTCGTGCAACGGGTGATCCATCCGAAGCACAAGGTCACCATCGCGGTGGCCGGAAAATACATCGAGCTGCAGGATGCTTACAAATCGATCTATGAATCGCTGATCCATGCCGGCGCGCATCACGACACCAAGGTGCATGTCGTACGGGTCGACACCGAAGAGATCGAGGACAAGGGTGCGCGTGAGGTCATTGGATTGGTCGATGGCATTTTGGTGCCCGGCGGATTTGGTGATCGCGGTACCGAAGGGAAAATTCTTGCGGCGAAGTATGCTCGCGAGAAACGCATTCCGTATTTTGGCATTTGCCTCGGCATGCAAATCGCGACCATCGAATTTGCGCGCAATGTCTGCGGGCTCAAGGGTGCGAATTCGACCGAGTTCGACAAGGCTACGCCGCATCCGGTGATCTGCCTGCAAGAAGAGCAGAAGGGCGTCGAGGACATGGGCGCGACCATGCGATTAGGAGCCTCGAAAGCGATCCTCTTTGCGGGTACTCGCGCGGCGCAGCTTTATGGCAACGCCGAGCGCATCCAAGAGCGCCATCGCCACCGCTACGAATTCAATTCGGACTACCAGGAACGCCTGCAAGACAAGGGGCTCGTCATCTCATCGGTATCCGCCGACGAGGGCTTGGTGGAAATTGTCGAGCTGCCCGAGCATCCGTTTTACATCGGCGCGCAATTCCACCCGGAGTTCCAATCGAAGCCGAATCACCCACACCCGCTTTTCTCCGGATTCATCGCCGCGGCGCTCGAGCATTCGCAGCGCGAGGGTTGATCCCACCACGGCGCGCGTAGGAGGGGTTTATTTGCCCATGCGTCTGATCGGCCTTGGGCTCTCGGCGACTTGGGGCATGAGCTCCGGTTCGTGGCGATAACTTGAGCGCTTGCGGGCAGCGAGGATTTCATCGGCACGCTTGAGGATCGAGTGACGGCAAAAATCCTCGAGGCTCTCGAACCTCACGATACGGCTTGCGCGGTCCACCCTGCTGAATTCGTCATGGGATTGAAAGAGTGTCCGCCAATGTGATCCGTGTGGATCCTGCGAGCGCATTTTGGCTTCTTCTCGTTCGATT